>CAZDYS010000228.1:0-6646 GCA_964509445.1 uncultured Planctomycetaceae bacterium | reverse complement strand
TGTTCATCGCGGCCTTGCTGGTGCAGTAGGCCGGGTTGCCCTTGCGGCCGCGGTCGCCGGCGATGGACGAGATGCCGACGATCGTGCCCCGGCGCTGCGAGCGGAACAGATCCGCCGCCGGGTTGCACCAGGCCATGCAGCCGCCGGTGTTCACCGCGAGGATGTCGAGGTCCGTCGCCGTGTCGTACTCGTCCGGTGCGACCTCGGGCATGATGCCCGCCGCGTAGACGATCAGCTCGAGCCCGCCCAGCTCCGTCACGAGCTCCTCGAACAGCGCCGGGACGGCGGCCACGTCGTGGACGTCGTGGGCGCGCAGGACCACCCGGCCGGGAGCGTCCTCCAGCTTCGCCGCCAGCTCCGCGAGCGCCTCGGCGCGGCGCGCCAGTGCGGCGCCCGCGTAGCCCTCGCGCGCCAGACGCTCGACCAGGGCCGCGCCCATGCCGGAGCTGCCGCCGACGACGATCGCCGTCTTCTCGCCGACGCCCGGGGCGACCGGAGGAACCGACGGGACGGGTGCGACCGGGGGAGCCGCGTCTTCGGGGGAGGAGCTCATCGCAGCGGCATTCTTCGTCCTCCGCCGGGAGAAACCAAAAGGCCCATCGGCTTTCCGCACGGGATCCAGCCGGCGCGCGACCCGGGGAACGACCGGTCCGGCCCTGTCCGAGCCTCCCCCGCCGCGGCGCGTCCCCGCTCGGCCCCGCAGCGCCGCGGAGTCCTGCCTGTTTGCGTTCGCAACGCGATCCGCGGTCCGTAGAGTTCATCCGAACGCCCCGCCGGGGGCGCGAACGGCCCCTCGGCACCCTGTCCCAGGTCCGCGACCGCAGTGCAGCGCATGCTCTCCACACGGAAGAACGGCTCGACCGCCTCCTCCCTCCCCGCCCTTCCCCTCGCCGCCATGCTCCTGGCCTCGACCCTGGTCGTGAGCTGCGGGAGCTCCGAGCCCGCCGCGCTCTCCGAGGCGGACCAGATCGCGCGCATCGAGGCGCGGGACCGGGCCGCGGACTACTCGATCTGGCCGCAGCCCGAGTGGAACGGCGCCCGCGAGGTGATGCGGCCCTGGGTGGACCGGGAGGACGCCGCGGTCGAGGACCTCGTGCGCGCCGCGATGATCGAGCTCTCGGACGACCGGGTCGACGCCGCGCGGCCGTTCACGGAACGAGCGCTCGCGCTCGCGCCCGAGGACCCGACGGTCCTGTGGTGCACGTACCTGATCCACCGCGCGAACTACGAGAACCGCGAGGCGCTCGCGGCGCTCGAGAAGATCCGCGCGCAGCTCCCGGACGACGTCCCGGCGCACCTCGCGACGGCGATCGTGCTGCGCGACCTCGAGGGCGACGAGGAGATCGAGCCGGGGCGCGCCGAGGCCGAGTACCGCTCGCTCCTGGCCCGCCCGAGCAACGAGCTCGGAGCCTGGCGACCGGGCGCTCTCTACCAGATGTTCCAGCTCCTGATGCAGTCGGGCCGCCGCGAGGAGGGCACGCCCTACATGGAGGAGTACAAGCGCCTCACGGCCAGCGGCGTGAGCGTGGAGAAACAACCCAAGAACCAGCTCGGCACGCTCGGCGAGCTGCGTCCGCACACCCAGCGCGCGTCGTCCTTCGACGTCGCTCCCAGCGCGCCCTCGGTGACCGGCACGACGCTCGCGTCCGCCGCCCGCGGCGCCTTCGGGTTCCGCGCGGGGCAGGGCAGCCAGCCGACGGACCTGGGTAAGCAGCTCGTCACCGGCAAGGAGCAGCTCATGGGCTGGGCGCCGGACACGCTGCAGCTCGTGCGCTACGGATCCGCCGGCGTGGAGCTCTCGAGCGACGCGACGGACGGAGACTGGACCTCGCTCACGGACCGCGACGTCCTGTTCGCCGCGCGGTTCGACCGCGGGAACGACGCGGCGCCGCTCGCGAGCCAGACGAAGGAGGAGCCCGTCGCGGACCGCGAGCTCGACCTCCTCCTGATCGTCGCGAACGACACCGGCGCGGAGCTGCGGCTCCTGGAGCAGAAGGCCGCCCAGTGGTCGCTCGGAGAGGCGCTCGCGTCCTTCGACGCGACGCCCACCGGCCTGCTCCCCGTGGACTACGACCACGACGGCGACCTCGACGTGATCGTGTCGGTCCCGACGGGGCCGCGCGTGTTCCGCAACGACGGCTTCGACTTCGACGAGGCGCGCGCCGCCGAGCGCACGCGCCTCGCGCGCGAGGACGTCCCGAACGCTCCGGCGATGCCTCCCGGAGCCTTGACCGACGTGTCGGACACGATCCCCTTCCCCGCGGGCGACCTCTTGGTCGAGATCGAGGACGTCGACTCGGACAACGACGTCGACCTCGTGCTGATCGATCGCTCCGGCGGAGCGGTGCGCCTCCTGGACGACCTGCGCGGCGGCCTGTTCGAGGACGCGACCGACCGCCTGCCGGACGCCCGCGGCGCGCTCGTCGCCTGCGCCGACTTCGACGGCTCGTCCTTCCCGGACCTCGTCACCGTCGGAGACGAGGTGCTCGTCCACCGCCAGAGGACGCTCGACGCCTGGGAGGAGCCCCTGCGCTGGCCGCTGCCGGCGGCGCCGACGGGCGAGCTCCTGACGGTCGACTGGGACCTGGACGGCGCGCTCGACCTCCTGTGGCCGACCGCCACCGGGGTCGCGGGTCTCCTGGCCCCCGGCTACGAGCTGGGCGGCGTCCCGGTCGACCTGTCGGCGGCCTTCGAGGGCAGCGTGTCGCCGGGTCGGCTGGCGGCGCTGGACGCGGACGGCGACCGCGACGTGGACCTCCTGCACGCGAGCGAGGCGGGCCTGTTGCTCCTGGCCGCGGACGGCGGGCGCAAGGGCCTTCCGATCGCGCTCTGGGGCGAGAAGGACAACAGCCGCGGCATCGGCGCGATCGTCGAGCTGCGCGAAGGGCTGCGCTACCAGCGACTCCTGTGGCGCGGCGGCGACCTGCCCGTGGGAGCGGCCGCCGAGGACGGACTCGACATGCTGCGCGTCACCTGGCCCAACGGCGTGCACCAGGGACACCGGGACCTGGACCTCGACGCGATGATCGCGGCCGGTGCGGAGGAGGAGCCGCCGGTCGCGTTCTCGGCGCTGCAGCTCTGGCAGCGCCCGGGCTTCGCGGGCTCGTGCCCGTTCCTCTACACCTGGAACGGGGAGACCTACACCTTCGTGAGCGACGTGATCGGCATCACGCCGCTGGGCCTTCCGATGGCGCCGGGAGTGATCGTCCCGCCGGACCACGACGAGTACGTGCTCATCCGCGGCGACCAGCTCGTGCCCAAGGACGGGTTCTACGAGATGCAGCTCACCGAGGAGCTGCGCGAGGTCACCTACCTGGACCGCGTGCGGCTGGACGTGATCGACCACCCGGCGGACGTGGAGGTGTTCCCCAACGAGCGCTTCAGCTTCCCGCCGTTCCCCGAGGCGCACACGCACACCGTGCGCGCGCCGCTCTCGCCCCTGACCGCCGTCGACCAGGACGGACGCGACTGGAGCGCGGAGCTGGGCACGAACGACGAGGTCCTGGCGGACGCGTTCGAGCCGCTGCCGGGGCAGTACATGGGCCTCGCGACGCCGCACACGCTCGAGCTGACCTTCGACGCCGAGGCCTTCCGCAGCGCGAAGAAGCGTCGCCTCTTGATGAACGGCTGGCTGTTCTGGACCGACGCGAGCGTGAACATGGCGGTCGCCCGGCACCCGGAGCACGAGTTCGTGCCGCCCCTGCTGTTCGTCCCGGACGAGAACGGCGCCTGGGTCCCCGCGGGACCGCCGCTCGGCTTCCCGGCCGGCAAGCTGAAGACGGTGGTGGTCGACGTGACCGACCTCGTGAACCCCGAGGACCCGCGCCTGCGCATCCACTCCACGCTGCGTCTGTACTGGGACTCGATCCGCCTGGCCGTGGACGAGGACGACGCGCCCACGGTCGTCACCGCGCTCGAGCCGAGCTCTGCCGACCTGTGGGAGCGAGGCTTCAGCAAGCCGATCTTCCAGCACGGGGACTTCGAGCTGGAGTGGTTCGAGTGGGACCAGCTCGAGGCTTCGCCGCGCTGGAACCAGCATCCGGGTCTCTACACGCGCTACGGCGAGACCGTCTCCCTGCTCGGCGAGGTCGACGACATCTTCGTGGTCATGGGGGCCGGCGACGCCCTGCGGCTGCGCTTCGACGCGACCGAGGTGCCGCCGGTGCGCGAGGGCTGGAAGCGGGACTACCTCCTCTTCCTCGATGGCTGGGCCAAGGACCGCGACCCGAACACGCACGAGGCGCTGTACGTCGACCCGCTCCCGCACCACGGGATGTCGACCTACCCCTACGGCGAGGACGAGCCGTTCCCGACGACCGAGGCCCACGAGGAGTGGCTGCGGACCTACCAGACGCGGCCGGCGAAGCGCTGGATCGAGTCCCTCGTCCCGCCGCGCCGGCCGGCGCCGACCCCCTCCGCGGACGCGCAGCCGATCGCGAGCTCAGCCGCTCGCGACGGAGCTCGGCCGATCCCGGCGTCGTATCACCACGAGGCCGATCCCGGCGAAGAGTAGGAGCGCCGCGAGGAGCGCCGTCGGACCGGGTCGCTCGCCCAGCACGAGCACCGCGGTCCCGACGGAGACCAGCGGCTGCAGATAGATGAAGACCGCGGTCGTGGACGCCGACACGCGCGCCAGCGCGTAGGTGTTCAGCAGGTAGGCGAGCACGGTCGGGAAGACCAGCAGCCCGACCAGGCCGATCCACGCCTCGCGGGTCACAGCGCTCGGCCACAGCTCGACCGAGCCCAGCGCGGCGAAGCCCGCCGGCACCCACAGCGAGAGCGCGAAGACCCAGGCGAGCACGACCAGTGTCGGCAGGTGGTCCAGGAGCTTGCGCGCGAGCACCAGGTAGATCGCGTAGACCAGCGAGTTCAGCACGAGGAGCACGCTGCCGCCCACCGGGTCCGGAGCGACCTCCTCCCCGCGCCCGCGGGTCCAGGTCAGGAGCACCGCTCCGGCCAGCGCGATGCCGATGCCCGCGGAACGGCGCAGCTCGAAGCGCTCCTGCCCCACGGAGGCCGCGACGGCGTAGGTGAAGACGGGGATGAGCGTGAACAGGATGCCCGCCTGCGTGGCGCTCGTGCGCGCGGCGCCCTCGAGCGCGAACAGCTGGTTGGCCGCGATGCCGAGGACCGAGCACACCGCGAGGCGCGCCCAGTCGGAGCGCGGAGGCAGGCAGGCGCGACCGTGGCGGACGAGCGCGACGGCCCCGAGCACGAGGGACCCGACGCCGATGCGCCAGGTGGCGAGCGCGTGCGTGGAGAAGCCTCCCCCGCCGTCCTGGGCGAGCTTCACCAGGACGGGGAACAGGCCGAAGAAGACCTGGACGAACACGAGCGCCGTGAGGCCCTGGGCGCGGCGACGGTCCGCGGCCACGGTTTCGGGCGGCGTCATGCGGGAGCATCCTACTCCCCAGAGGTACGCTGACGAGCATGTCCGACGCCCCCGTCCGTCCCTGGAAGAAGCTCTCCTCCGAGCCCGGTCCGGAGCTGATCGTCGCCCGCGCGCGATTCGACACGCTCGAGCATCCCCTGAGCGGCGCGGCCCTGCGCCGGCTCGTCCTCGACGCGCCCGGCTGGGTGAACGTGGTGGCGCGCACCGTCGAGGGCACCTACGTGATGGTCCGCCAGTACCGCTTCGGGACCGAGCGGATCACCACGGAGATCCCCGGGGGCGTCGTGGACCCGGGAGAGGACCCGGCCGCGACGGCCCGCCGGGAGCTGGCCGAGGAGACCGGCTACACGACCGACGACTGGCGCCTCCTGTCGATCCTGGAGCCCAACCCGGCCTTCCAGTCGAACCTCTGCTTCCAGTTCCTGGCCGACGGCTGCCGCCGGACGACGGAGCCCTCGCTGGATCCGGGCGAGGACATCGAGGTCGCGCTGCTCACCGAGGAAGAGCTCCTCGAGGGCCTGCGCGACGGAACCGTCAACCACAGCCTGGTGGTGGCGGCCCTGGCGCGCGTCCTGGACCTGCGATCGACCGCACGGCCGTGAGCGCGTGAGGTCGGGCCTGCGGGTCGCTAGAATCCCCGCTCGCTCTAGGAGATCCACCATGAACCGTGCCCGCTCGTCCGCCCTGTCGCTCGCCCTCCTCGCGCTCCTGCCGCTTACCGCCTGCGAGACGGTCCAACCGACTCCGGTGGACCAGCTCGACCTGTGGAAGGACTCCGCGGCCGGCGTGAGCAACGGAACCCTCGCCGAGGTCTCGACCGCCTTCTGGGAGGCGAGCCTGCGCTGGGACCCGTTCCAGGCGACGGCCCTCGGCGACTCGCGCTTCGACGATCGCATCCCCTACACGAGCCGCGCGGCGCGCGCCGAGCGCGTCGAGGAGATCGACGAGATGCTGCTGCAGCTCGGGGGCGTGGATCCGGAGCGTCTCGGCGCCGAGGACCGACTGACCTTCCAGCTCCTGCGCGAGTCCCTGGAGCAGCGTCGCGAGCAGGAGGAGCTCGGTCTGGAGGACTGGAACGTGGACCCGCTCGAGGGCCCCCACGTCGACGTCCTCAAGCTGGCGGAGATCCAGCCCCACGAGACCGCGCGCGAGCGGGAGCGACTTGTGGCGCGCTGGCGCCAGCTCTCGTCCTACGTGCGCCAGGCCAGCATCAACCTCGAGTACGGCCTCGCGGAGGGCAAGGTGGCCTCGCGC
>CAZDYS010000227.1:0-6653 GCA_964509445.1 uncultured Planctomycetaceae bacterium | reverse complement strand
GCCCTCGAGCGCGTCCGGAGCCGCGGCCCAGCGACCGGCCGGCAAGCGCGGCCCCGAGGAGTTCTTCGCGCTCGGTCAGCGTGCGCTCGCCCAGGGCCGGACGGAGGAGGCCGTGCCGCTGTTCCAGAAGGTGCTCGAGCTCGACCCCGAGCACGTGGAGGCGCACTTCGCGCTGGGGACCACGCTCGTGCCGCTGTCCGCGGCCGCGCAGTTCGGCTCCTCGACGCGCGACATGGCCGTGCTGGACAAGGCGCTCGTGCACCTCGAGGCGGCCCAGGCCGCGCGACCGGAGTCCGCCGACTACGCCTACTGGGTGGGCCGCGCGCTCGACCTGCGCGGGCGCGAGGACGACGCCATCGCGATGCTCGAGCGCTCGCTCGAGCTGCACGCCGACCACGGTCCCGCGCACAAGCGGCTCGCGCTGATCCTGATCGAGCGCGGCGACGTCGAGCGCGGCCGCGCGTCGTTCGAACGCGCCGCGGAGCTCCTCCCGGACGACGCCGGGACCCGCTTCCAGCTCGGCAACCTGTGGATGGAGGAGGACCCGGCGCGCGCCCGCGACATGTACGAGGCGGCCCTGGCTATCGACCCGACGCTCCCGCGCGCCTACCACGGCCTGTCCCAGGCCCTGGCGCAGCTCGGGGAGATGGAGGCGGCCCAGGAGGCGCGCGAGAAGCTCGAGATCTACCAGGCCCACGAGAACAAGCTCACGGCGCTGATGAAGCGCGCGCGCGAAGCGCCGACGGACGCCGAGGCGCAGTTCGCGGCGGCCGAGTACACCTTCGCGCTGGGTCGTGAGGAGGACGCCTACGGCCTCCTGCGACGCACGCTCGAGGTCGACCCGGAGCACCCGACCGCGCACTACTACTGCGGCCTCCTGATGGTCTCCTGGGAAGAGACCGAGGCCGCGATGAACCACTTCGAGGAGTGCCTCTACTTCGACCCGACCCAGGTCGGCGCGAAGGTCGAGCTGATGCGCGTCTACCACCAGCTTGCCGAGCCGACCCGCGTGGACGACCTCGCGGCGCAGCTCGCCGCGGAGATCCCGGCGGACGACCTGGCCGCCCGGAACGCCTACGCCGAGGGTCTCCTGGCCGTCGGCAAGGCCGACGAGGCGAAGGGCGTGCTCGAGGCGGTCCTGGCGGCCGAGCCCGAGAACGCAGTCGCCCGCCTGCTCCTGGAGCGAACGAACTCGTGAGAGCGGGCCCCGCGCTCCTCCTCGCCGCGGGTGCCACGCTCCTCGTCGCCTGGTTCCTGTGGCCGGCCGGCTCGAAGCCGGCGGACGCGCCGTCCCGAGGAGAAACGGACGCGGGCTCGTCCTCCGCGGTCGCCGACGCGGCCGGCGCGTCTGCACCGGGCGCGGAGGAAGCCGAGGACGTGGCGCTGCCGTCCGGCCGCTTCCGCTTCGTCGACGTGACGGAGGAGAGCGGCCTCGGCGCCTTCCGCCAGGTCTGCGGCGCGCCGGACAAGCCGCTGATCGTCGAGACCATCGGCGGCGGGGTCGCGCTCTTCGACGCCGACGGCGACGGCCACCTGGACGCCTACCTGACCAACGGCTCGTTCTTCGGCGCGACCCAGGAGGACGCGCCGCGCGACGCGCTCTACCGCGGCGACGGGACCGGCTCCTTCACGGACGTGACGGAGGAGGCCGGCGTGGGGGAGATCGGCTGGACGAACGGCGTGCGCGTGGTGGACTACGACGCGGACGGCTGGCCGGACCTCTACCTGACGAACTACGGCCCGAACGTGCTCTACCGCAACCGCGGCGACGGCACCTTCGAGGACGTGACGGAGGCCACCGGCGTCGGGGACCCGGGCTGGAGCACCGGAGCCTGCTTCCTGGACTTCGACCGCGACGGCGACCTGGACCTGTTCGTCTCCAACTACGTCGACTTCGACGAGGAGGAGATGCTGCGGGATCCGCCGATGGTCAGCTACAAGGGCGTCGACGTGATGAAGGGGCCGCGCGGCCTCCCGGAGGCGCACGACTCGTTCTACGTCAACGAAGGCGGCACGTTCCGCGACGCTTCCGAGGAGCTCGGAGTCCGCGCCAAGAAGCTCTTCAGCTTCCAGTGCGTCGCGTTCGACGCGGACGAGGACGGCTGGGTCGACATCTACGTGGCGAACGACTCGGTGGAGAACGTGCTGTACCGCAACCTCGAGGGGAAGGGCTTCGAGGACGTCGCGTTCCTGACCGGTCTCGCGCTGAGCGTGAGCGGCAAGCCGCAGGCGGGCATGGGCGTCGCCGTGGGGGACTTCGACGCGGACCTCCTGCCGGACCTCTACGTCACGAACTTCGCGGACGACTACTTCACGCTCTACCGCGGGACGCCACGCGACTACTTCGTCGATGCGACGCACCGACTGCGCCTGGCGGAGGCGACCAAGCCGTCGCTCGGCTGGGGCTGCGGACTCGAGGACTTCGACGCGGACGGCGGCCTGGAGATCTACGTGGTGAACGGGCACGTCTACCCGCAGGTCGACCAGTTCGACTTCTCCTCCGGCTACGCCCAGGAGAACCTGCTGTTCGCCTACGAGGGAGGCACCTTCCAGCGCGTCGACGGCGGTCCGGGGTTCCGCGACCTGCGGACGTCGCGCGGCTCCGCCGTCGGCGACGTCGACGAGGACGGCGACCTGGACCTCCTGATCGGCAACCTGGACGGGCCGCCCACGTTGCTGCGCAACGACAGCGAGGTCGGCAACCACCTCCTGCTCGAGATCGTCGGCGCCGGCGGGAACCGGGACGCGGTCGGGACGCGCGTGGTCGTGACCGTGGGGGAGCGCCGCTGTCTGCGCCTGGTGGCCACGGCCGGGAGCTTCCTGTCGAGCTCCGCGCCGGAGCTCTTCGTGGGCCTGGGCGCCGCGGAGCAGGCGGAGCGGATCGAGGTCTTCTGGCCGGACGGCACCGAGGACAGCCTCACCGGCGTCGCGGCGAACCAGCGCGTGACGATCGAGCAGGCCGCGGGAGCGGAGGGAGAGGCGCGCGTGAGCTTCCGGGCGCGATGAGGGCGCGCGCCGAGGAGAGCTTTCGCTCGCTCTTCGCGACCGGGACCGGGACGTCTCCGGCGCGGCAGCTCCTGGGGACGGCGATCGCGCTCGTCGCGTTCCTCGCGAGCTGTCTCGGGGTCGGTCGGCTCCTCGATCGCGTGGACGGGTTCTGGCGCGAGGAGGCCGGAGCCGCGCGCATCAAGGCGCGTCACGTCGAGGAGCGCCTCGACGACTACGACGTCGTGTTCGTCGGCTCGAGTCGCGTCTATCGCCAGCTCGATCCGCGCGTCTTCGATCGGGTCGCGCGCGAGGGCGGTCACGAGGTACGCTCCTACAACCTCGGCCTGCCGGGCATGCGCTGGTACGAGGCCCTCCACGTCGTCCGCGACCTGATCGAGCGGCGACCCGCGCGGCTCGACACCATCGTCGTCGAAGGACTCGACCCGGATCCCCGCCTCGAGGAGCACAACCGAACGTCCCGGCGCGAGATCGGCTGGCACACGCCCGGCCTGACGACCCTGGCCGTGCGGCGCTCGCTCGGACGGGAGGGTCCCTTGCCCGAGCGGTTCGAGGAGGCCGCCGCGCACCTCGGTCAGTTCGGGGCGCGCTGGACGAACGTCGGGACCGCGCCGGACCTCCTGCGTGCGCTGCAGGGCAAGGTGCGCGTGCCCGAGGACAAGGAGCACCACGGCTACGTACCGCTGGAGCTCGATCCCGCCGCCAGCGTCCTCGAGCGCCGGCGCCAGTTCCTGGAGGACTACGCGGCCGATCGCGAGCTCCTCGAACGTCGCAAGGACGACCTGCGGGCCCAGGGGGAGAGCGCTCCGGACCCGCTCCTCTTCGACGTGCTGGCGGAGCTGGAGAGCGCCGCGAGCGACGCGGGCGTCCGGCTCTCGTGGCTGGTGCTGCCTCCGGCGGAACAGCTGCGCCCGGAGCTGAGCGCGGCGCGCGAGGCAGGGCGGATCGAGGAGCTGTTCGACTACGCGGACCCCGACCGCTACCCGCAGTTCTACGACTCGTTCCAGGAGCGCTGGGACCTGAACCACCTGACGCGCGAGGCGGCGACCGAGCTCACGACCCTGTTCGCGCGCGAGTTCTTCGCCGGCCGGGAGAGGGGTCGCTAGGCGATGCTGTTCACGCAGCCGGCGTTCCTGGTCTTCTTCGGCGTCGTCTTCGCGCTGCACTGGTCGCTGCGCGCGAACGGAGCGCGCAAGCTGCTCCTCCTGGTCGCGAGCTACGTCTTCTACGGGTTCTGGGACGAGCGCTTCCTGGGGCTGATCGTCCTCTCGACGCTGGTCGACCACGTCGCCGCGCTGCGCATGGAGCGACCCGGCGCGCGCAGAGGTCGCTGGCTGTTCCTGAGCGTCTTCGTGAACCTGACGATGCTCGGGTTCTTCAAGTACTGGGGCTTCTTCGTCGACTCCGCCGCGAGTCTGCTCGCCCAGCTCGGGGTCGAGGCGCGGCTCCCGACGCTGGAGGTCGTGCTGCCGGTCGGGATCAGCTTCTTCACGTTCCAGACGATGAGCTACTCGCTCGACGTCTACCGGCGGAAGATCGCGCCGACGCGCAGCCTCCTGGACGTCGCGACCTTCGTGGCCTTCTTCCCGCAGCTCGTCGCGGGACCGATCGTGCGGGCCGCCGAGTTCCTGCCGCAGCTCCGCTCCACGCGCACGCTGCGCACGGTCGACCTGCGCGGTGCGCTCGTCCTGTTCCTGATCGGCTTCCTCAAGAAACGTGCGGTCGCGGACAACCTCGCGCAGGTGGTGGACGCCTACTTCGAGGCTCCGGAGACGTTCGACGCGACCTCGGCCTGGCTCGCGACGCTGGCCTACGCGGTGCAGATCTACTGCGACTTCTCGGGCTACTCGGACATGGCGATCGCGTGCGCCGCGCTGCTGGGCTATAGGCTGGTCCTGAACTTCGCGTACCCGTACCTGGCCGGGAACCCCACGGAGTTCTGGCGCCGCTGGCACATCAGCCTGTCGAGCTGGCTGCGCGACTACCTCTACGTTCCGCTCGGGGGCAACCGGGGCGGGCGCCTGTTCGTCGCGCGGAACCTGATGCTCACGATGCTGCTCGGCGGACTGTGGCACGGAGCCGCCTGGACCTTCGTCGCCTGGGGCGGCCTGCACGGACTGGCGCTCATCGTGCACCGGGCCTGGCAGCGACTCGGGGAGCGGAACCCCCTGCGGCTCGCGCTGCGTCCGGTGGCGCCGCTCCTGTTGGGGTGGTTCGTGTGCCTGTGCTGGATCTTTTTCCGGGCCGACGGGTTCCCCCAGGCGCTCCAGGTCGCGCGCGCGTTCGTGACGTTCCAGGCGCCGGGCGAGGCGCGTCTCGATCCCGCCCTGTTCCTCGCGCTGCCCGTCCTCCTCGCGGCGCACGTGGTCGCGGCCCGCGGCTGGCTGCACGGCTGGTGGCGCCGGCTCTCCCTGGTCCCGTTCGCGGTGCTCTACGGAGCGGCCTGGGCGCTCGTCCTGCCGCTGGTCCCGGTCGGCTTCACGCCGTTCCTGTACTTCCAGTTCTGAGGGGTCCCTGCACGCGAGCGGGGCGTGACCGCTTCGCAGCAGCCACGCCCCGCCGTGCGGAACAAGCTCGGTCTACTTGAGCTTCTCCCAGTAGTCCGCCGGCATGTCGTGGGCGATCTTCAGAGCGCCGTTGGCGCCCCCGTAGACCGGCTCCTCGATACGCAGCACCTTGCCGCTGCCGAGACGCTTGTGCATCTCGTGCTCGATGGCGGTGTCGAGGCCGCGGATCTGCGAGCCGCCGCCGGCCAGGAGGACGCGCTCCTTCAGGCGCTCCTGGAATTCCGGATCGAAGGTCGAGATGAGCTGCGAGAGCCCCTCGACGATCGGACCGACGATGCCCTGGCAGGCGCTGCGGAGCTGGTCCGTCACGTCGAACTCGGTCGGCTTACCGTTGACCGGGAGCTCGACCTTGGCCGGCTCCGTCTGGTCGGCGACGCTGGCGTGACGCTCCTTGATGCGCTTGACCATCTGGATGGTGTGCTGCGCCTCCGGGAACGCGTCCGAGAGGTTCTCGGCCAGCTGGTTGTCGATCCAGTCACCGGCGTAGGTGATCGTGATCTGGTCGGACTCCTCCGGCATCGTGCCGTGCATCCGGCAGAGGTCGGTGGTGCCCGCGCCGATGTCGACGACCAGGACGTCCTCGAGCATGTCGAGGCCGTAGGCCACCGCGAACGGCTCGCTGCACAGCATCACCGAGTCGACGGTCTCCCGCGCGGCCTCGACGATGGCTTCCTTGTTCTTGATCGAGGCCTGCGCCGGCGCACCGATCACGCAGTAGACGAGCTCGTCCTTGCGCGGCTTCGCCATCTGGATCGCGGCCCGGATCAGATCCGTCGCGGCGCGAACGTTGTCCTCTTCGGTGCCGTTCTCGCTGTGCTTCAGCACACCGTGCTGCAGCGGCTGGAACATGTTGAGCGAAAGACGCTTGTTGACGGCTTCCTGGCCGAGCAACACGTCCTTCTGCAGCAACTTGCGACTGACCACATCCTTCGGATAGCCGACGACCGAGAGCATCGACTCACGCACACCGTTGCTCGCGGAGACCGCGGTGCGCGAAGTACCGAGGTCCATACCGATGTATAGAACTCCGTGATCCTTGGCGGCGTCGTCGGCCGCACCCTCGACGTTGGTCGTCTCTTT
>CAZDYS010000226.1:0-6664 GCA_964509445.1 uncultured Planctomycetaceae bacterium | reverse complement strand
GTCCACGACGATGCCCTGGAAGGTGAGCGGCTCCTCGAGCACGAGCTCGAGTCCGGTCGTGTTCGGCGAGACGTCCTTGGCGCGGGCGCGCCACTCGGCCGCGTCACCGTCGGAGATGGAGAAGTCGAGACCTTCCCAGGACTCGAGGCGCATGGCGGCATCCGCAACGCCGGCCTCGGGCTCCCCGTCGTCGGGGGCGAGCCGGGCGACGACCTCGTAGGGCCCGTCCTCCAGTCCGCCGAGCACGAAGGAGCCGTCCTCCTCCGCGCGGGTGTCGGAGACCTCGTTGCGCCACCCTTGCTCCTGACGCACGACCGCGGCGACGCGAGCGGACTCGGCCGGCGAGCCGTCGGGCCACAGCACGATGCCGCGGATCGTGTTGCCTTCGTCGAGCACGATGCGGTAGTCGGCCAGGTGCTGGCCGTCGCGCAGCTCGAGCTCCTCCTCCTCGAGCTCGAGGAAGCCGTCCGCGTAGACGCTGAGCTCCGACTTGCCGGGCGTGATCCCGTACAGGACGAACGTGCCGTCGTCGTCGGTCTCCGTCTCCGCCTCGTTGCCGCGCATGGCGAGCAGCCCGCCCTCGCTCGGCTCCATCGCCACGTCCGCATCGCCGACGCCGTTGCCGCGCGCGTCGACGACGATGCCCGAGAGCACGGCGCCCGCCTCGAGCGGGATGTCGTACACGCGGTGCTCGCCCGGCTGGACCTCGAAGCGCAGCTCGACGAAGTTGACGAGCTTGTCGGCCTCGACGGTCACGAAGTAGCGCTGACCGGCCGAGAGCGCACGCAGCTCGTAGGTCCAGTCGTCGCGAAGCACGACTTCGCGACTGTCGTTGCGCCCGCCGAAGAGTCCGCCCTCACCGCGTCCCTGGAACTCCACGTCGAAGTCGTCGATCTCGAGCTCGCGGTCCTCGACCCCGGTGGGGAGCACGACGCGGCCGGTGACCCAGCCGCCGAGTTCGGCCTCCACCAGCACCGGCTCGTCGGAGGAGAGGTCGACCTTCTGCACGGGCGCGTAGGCGTAGCGCGAGACGAGCAGCAGCGCTCCTTCCTTCGAGTCGGGGTGGAACGGGATCCGCACGCGACCGGAGCCGGACACCTCGCGACGCGCCCAGTCCGCGAGGTGTCCGGCTCCGGTCGCGTGCGGACACCTCGCGACGCGCCCAGTCCGCGTCCACCTCCTCGACGAACCCGTTTGTCAGGTCGACCTCGCTCGCGAGCGAGCTCATCGTCCAGCGGTCCATCTCCTCGTCGCCCTCCGACGAGAACGAGACCAGCGCCAGGTCGTCGTCGAGCGGGATGCCGTTCGGCAGCACCAGGTCCACCTCGGCCCACTGAGCGTCCTCGAGCTCGAAGCTCTGGTCGTCGGTCTGAACGTCCGCCGCGGTCTTGGCGCCAGAGGTTCGCGCCTCGCGCTGGTCGGTCTCGCCCGGCAGCGCGACGGGCTTGTCGAGCTGCGCGGCGGCGGGCTCCTCGACCTCCTTGTCCCGCGGCGCGGTGGCAACGGCGTCGTCGTTCGGCGCGGCCTCTCCGCGGCCTCCCTCGTCCGACGTGAGGAGGAAGGTGAGGGCTCCGAGGAGCAGGACGGCGAGCAGGGCGAGGGCGACCAGCGGCTTCTTCATGGGCGGCGGCGTGGGCAGGCGAGAGCGGGGCGCTCCCGGGGGTTCGGGAGCCTACGCATTCTAGACGCGTCCGTTTCGGAGAGACGCCCGAGGACCGCCGCGGCGTCCCGGAGGACGACGCTCAGGCGCGCTGCCTGCGGTCGCGTCCGCCCAGCAGGACGCCGACCACCGCGACGAGCGGATTGGCGATCGCGAACCACAGGGGCTGGTCCGCGTAGACCATCGCCTCGCTGCCGCCCACGTCCTCGACCCGCGTCGCGGGCCGATCCGCCGGCGGTTCGCGGACGACGTTGGCCGCGGCGCTGAGCCCGCCGAGGACCAGGACGACGCCGGCCAGGACGAGCGGGCTCTTCTCGCCACCGATCTTCCGGCTCACCCGGCCGCCCAGGAGCGCGGCGACCGCGCCCAGGAACAGCATGAGCCCGACCCACAAGAGCGACGGGGCCCAGCTCTCGGGCTCGAACGCCCGATCCGCCCCGAGCGCGAGATAGGCCGCGCTGAGCGACACGACCACGACGGCACCGGTCGCGATGTAGCCGACGAGGGCTCCCAGGAGGGCTCTCATGGTTCTGGCTCCGGAGCGGGTCCTACTCCTCGCGCCGGCGTCCTCCCATCAGGACGCCCAGGACGCCGACGAGAGGGTTCGCGATCGCGAACCAGAGCGGCTGCTCCGCGTACTGCATCGACTCGAAGTTCCCCACGTCCGCGGGACGAGGCTCCGGGCGATCCGCCGGCGGCTCGTAGTTCGCGACGCTCAGGGCCTGGAGTCCGCCGAGGACGAGCACGACGCCGGCCAGGACGAGCGGGCTCTTCTCCCCTCCGATCTTCCGCGCGACCTTGCCGCCGACCAGCGCGGCCACCAGGCCGAAGGCGAGCATGATCCCGACCCAGAGCATGGACGGAGACCAGCTCCCCTCTTGGAAGGTCTTCTCCGTGCCCAGGGCGAGATAGGCACCCGTCAGGGTGGCGAAGATGACGACGACCAGTGCGATGTAGCCGGCGATGGCTCCGAAGAGTGCTCTCATGATTCGACGTCCTGGTCCGGTCAGGGGAGAGGGAGAGGGAGAGGGAGAGGCGGCGTCTCGTCGACGCCTCGAGCGCGCAGCCTAGCCTTCACGCGTCGCCGGAGCGAATCGCGGACCTCCTCGGAGCGACCCGAACTTGTCGTCCAGGAGGGCTCTGCCTAAGGTCGCGCGCGTCCTTCCCACGACGGAGCCCCCGATGACCAAACCGCTGTACGTCGGCCTGATCGGCCAGAAGTTCATGGGGCGCGCGCACTCCAACGCGCTCTCCCAGGTCGCGCACTTCTTCGACCTCCCGCGCGATCCCGTGATGCACACGGTCGCGGGGCGCAACCAGGAGGAGCTGACCGACTTCGCCAAGCGGTGGGGTTGGAAGGCGACCACGACGCGCTGGAAGGACCTCGCGGAGAACCCGCAGGTCGAGCTCGTCGACATCGTCACGCCGAACCACGTGCACGCGGAGCAGGCGATCGCGATGCTCGAGGCGGGCAAGCACGTCGCCTGCGAGAAGCCTCTCGCCGGAACGCTCGCGGACGCGAAGGCGATGCGCGACGCGGCCAAGAAGGCCAAGGGCAAGACCTTCGTCTGGTACAACTACCGTCGCTGCCCGGCGCTGGCCTTCGCGCACCAGCTGATCCGGGAGAAGCGCATCGGGCGCATCTACCACGTCCGCGCGCACTACCTGCAGAGCTGGGGCGGCCCGGACACGCCGCTCCTCTGGCGCTTCAAGAAGGGCGATGCGGGCTCCGGCGCGCACGGGGACCTCAACGCGCATATCGTCGACATGGCGCGCTTCCTCACGGGGGACGAGATCACCGAGATCCACGGAGCGGTGTCGCGGACCTTCATCACCGAGCGCACGGTCCCGGGCACGAAGAAGAAGGGCAAGAGCACGGTCGACGACGCCGTGCTGTTCCTGGCCTCCTTCCAGGGAGGCGCGGTGGCGAGCTTCGAGGCCACGCGCCTCGCCGCGCCGCACCAGAACGCGAACAGCATCGAGATCAACGGGGAGAAGGGCTCGCTGCGGTTCGAGTTCGAGAACATGAACGTCCTGCAGTTCCACGACGCGAACGACGGCTCCGGCGGCGTCCGCGAGGGGGGTTGGCGGCGGATCATGTGCACGAGCGCGGGCAACCACCCCTACGCGGGCAACTGGTGGCCGGACGCGCACGTGCTCGGCTACGAGCACGGCTTCACCAACATGCTGGCCGACGTGGTGCGCGTGATCGGGCGCAAGAAGCCCGAGATCCCGCTGCCCGACTTCGAGGACGCCTACCAGACCCAGCGCGTGCTCGAGGCCGCGCTGCTCTCCGCGAAGGAGCGCAGCGCGATCAAGCTGAGTCAGGTGAAGTGAATCGTCAGCGCAGCGCGATCGCCCAGTAGGCGGCCGCGGTGCAGGCGAGCACGAGGACGACGGCCAGCGCCAGAACGGTGCGCTCCTTCCGCCGGCCGCGCTTGCGGCGATTCCACTCCCTCTCCAGGTCGGCCAGCGTCATGCATTCCGAGTCTCGGGATGGGGGAGGCGAATGCAAGGGCCTTTCCGCGCGCGCCCGAAGGCTGCGGAGACGCTCCCCCGGTCGGCCGGCTCACTCGAGCCGAAGGGAGACCTCGACGGTGCCGGTCTCCGGCACCTCGACGACCTCCTCGGCGCTCAGGGGGCCCTCGTGGCGGAAGACCATGCCCCGGACGAGGTAGGCCCCGGAGGGGACTCCGGACAGGCGGAAGCGTCCGTCCACCGCGACGGCCGCTCGCGCCTGCCCGCTCGCGCCTCGCGGTTCGAGGCGGACGGTGCACGGACTCGCCACGCCCGCGGGCAGGGTGACCGTTCCCACGAGCGTCGCCCGTCCGGACGGCGCGAGCTCGATCTCTCGCTCCTCCTCGTCCCGGACCTCGAGGGTCCGCGAGAGGTCGTGGATGGCTCCGCGCTCGTGCCGCAGGCGGTGGGAGAGCTGGAGGCGCCCGGTCGGCACGTGGTCGAAGCGGAAGCCTCCGTCCTCGTCGGTCCGCGCGTCCCAGGTCTGGCTCGGGAACCCCGCCCCTCCGAGCGTCGTGAGACACACGTCCTGGCCCGCCAGCGGGGTGCCGCGGTGGTCCCGCAGTCTTCCGACGATCCGTCCCCCGCGTCCGAGCAGCACGGTGGGAGAGCTCGTCGCGCCCTCCACCCCGATCGGGAGGTCCCGCACGAGGGCGCGGGCGTAGTCCGGATGCTCCAGGAGCAGCCAGCGTGGCTCCTGCGGCACGTCCACCAGCTCGAAACGGCCGTCCGCGTCCGTCTCCGTGCGGAACGGGTTCTCCGCGAGGGACGAGGTCCACAGCCCGCGTTCGGGCTCGAACAGCAGCACCTCGACGTCGGGGACCGGGACGCGCAGTTTCGCGTCGAGCACCTGGCCGGCGATGCGCAGACCGCGCTCGAGCGCGAGGACCACGGGCTGTGCAGCGGGAGTCACGGTCGTGAGCACGTCCCGCGCGATGGCCGGGGAGTAACCGGGGGCGCTCGCCTCGATGCCGATCCAGCGGCCGGGCTCGAGCTCGAACCCGTCCGTGGACCAGCTGCCGTCCTTGCTCGTGAACTCCACGCCGGCGGCCCACAGCCCGCGGTAGCCGCTCAGCTCCTCCCCGTGGTGCGCAGCGCCGGGACGCACGAAGCGGATCCGGAACCGGGGCACGGGGTCGCCCGTGACGGCGTCGACGACGCGACCCGCGAGCCCGGCCGCGCGTCGCAGGACGATCTCGACCTCGGCTCGGTCGCTCCAGCTGGCGTCCGGAAGAGGCGTGTTCCGCGCGACGAATCCCTCCGCCTGCACGCCGACCTCGTCGAACAGCTCCGAGCCGCGCGGGAACGCGAAGCGTCCCTCGGCGTCGGTCGTCGTCCGCAGCGAGCACGTCAGGAGCCCGTCGTCCAGCGCGAGCAGCGTGACGCTCGCCCAGGCCACCGGACCCCCGTCCTCGCCGCGGACCGTCCCCTGGAGAAGCGAGCCCGGGGAGAGGACGATCTCGAGGTCCTCACGGGAGCCCGTGGACGGGATCTCGATCGGCTGCCGCGTGACCGCGCAGTCCTCGCGCAGGACCCACAGGGTCGTCGATCCGGCCTCCGCGGCTCGGAACAGGAAGGTGCCCGTCTCGTCCACCGTCTCGTGCGGGAGGTCTCCGCCGTACAGCGTCTCGCCGAGCACCACGCGGGCACCGGTCGCGGGCTCGCCGTTCGGGAGCCACACGCGTCCGCCCAGGCGCGCACCCCTCCGGAGGACGAGCTCGAGGTCGCGCCCGAGCATGGAGCGCTCGGGGTAGGTGCGGAGCGGCGCGTAGCCAGCCTTGTCGACGTGGATCCAGCGGGCCTCCGCGCCGGGCTCCAGCGCCTCCATGCGGAAGGCTCCGACGTCGTTCGTCACGGTCTCCGCGTCCTCGCAGCGGACGCGCGCGCCCTCGACCGGATCCCCGCGCTCGTCGATCACGTGTCCCCCGACGACGCTCGCGCGCCGCAGCACGACGTCCTCGAGCGCGCTCGAACCGGCCCCGACCTCGACGTGGACCTGCCGCGTGGCGAAGCGAGCGGCCGCGACCCGGAGCGTCTGCGCGCGGAACATCGTGCTCCCCCGCAGGCGGAACCGACCGTCCGTGCCGGATCGCGTCTCGCCGGAGCGCGAGGACACCTCCGCGTGCGGGATCGGTGTCCCTTCCTCGTCGACCACACGTCCGGTCAGCTCCGCGTCGTAGGCGTAGGCCGAGGGCTGCAGGTTCGACGGGGCGGGTGCGCCGCGGCGCACGACCTCGCGCGCGTCGAACACGCGATGTCCGTCGAGCAGCGGACGTGCGAACGCCGTCACGGTGGCCTCCGGCGCCTCGAACGCGACCTCGAAGGTGCCGTCGGAAGCGGTCGTCACGGTCCGTTCCACGAGGGTCGCCCGCGTCGCGGGCTCGACCACGACGCCCTCCACGAGGCCGACGCGCACGAGCACGTTGGGGTACCCGTCGGCCGAGCCGCGGCGCACGCGACCGGCGACGCGCCAGCCCTCGCTGGAGG
>CAZDYS010000225.1:0-6674 GCA_964509445.1 uncultured Planctomycetaceae bacterium | reverse complement strand
TAGGCCCGAGCGGGCCGTTCCTTACGGATCACCCAAAGGGAATCACCAACTCTAAAATGAAACGCAACACCAGGAACGCAGGTTTCACCCTGATCGAGCTCATGATCGTGGTGGCCATCATCGCGATCATTGCCGCGATCGCCATTCCGAAGCTGATGAGCGCCCGCATCTCGGCCAACGAGAACGCCGCGGTCTCCACGCTTCGCTCGATCGCTTCGGCTCAGCACCAGCTCGAGTCGTCGGTCGCGATCGACACCGACGCCGACGGCGGCGGTGAGTTCGGCTTCTTCGGCGAGCTCGCCGGCTCCGCGCCCCTGCGCGTCTTCGACCCGGCCGCGGCTCCGGGCGCCGTCTCGGCGATCCTGGACCCGAACGGGATGCAGCTCGATCCGCCCATCCTTCCGACGGGTTTCCAAGACACCGAGCTCGTCGGTGGTGAGGCGGTCGTCGCGCGCGGTGGCTACCTCTTCAAGATCTACCTTCCGGGTCCCGTCGCCGCTGGCGACATCGCGGGCGTCCCGGAGTCCGGTGCGGCCCGCGTCGGTGGCGCCACCGCCGGCAACATGCCCGACTCGGACAACTGCGAGATCCTCTGGTCCTGCTACGCCTGGCCGGAGACCCTCGAGGCGACGGGGAACCGCGCCTTCTTCATCAACCAGGAAGGCGACCTGCTGCAGACGGCGAACAACGCCGGTGCGGCGAACACGAACGTCGTCTACAACGGCCGGACCGCGGCCAACATCCCCGTCGCCAACGCTGCCTACAGCACCATGGCGGGTGACCCGAACCCGAACGCCCTCACCGGCATGGGCGCCGCTCTCGGCATCCGCGCCATGGGCGAGATCTCGAACGACGGCAACGTCTGGACGGTGGTGGGCAACTAATCCCTCCGACCGACCGAGTTTCGACGCGAGGCGTCGCTGGCAACCGCCGGCGGCGCCTCGCGCGCCGGTCGTTCAGAGCGGTGGGAGCCCGAACAGGCGCGCCGCGTTCTCGCTGGTGATCCGCGCCAGCCGTTCGAAGTCGTCTCCACGCTCCTCGGCGACTCGCCGCAGCACCTCGGCCGCGTGGGCCGGCTCGTTGCGCTTGCCGCGGAAGCCCTGGGGCGCGAGGTAGGGGCAGTCCGTCTCGACCAGCAGGCGCTTCTCCGGGACGATGCGTGCAGCCGCCCGGTTGGCGTCGTTCTTCGGGTACGTGACGACGCCGGAGAACGAGATGCAGAAGCCGGCCTCGAGGTAGGGCGCCAGCTCGTCGGGTCCGTAGGTGTAGCAGTGCATCACCCCGCGCACGCCCTCGAACTCTCCCACGATCTTCGCCGTCTCCTCGTGCGCGTCCCGGCAGTGCACCACCACCGGCTTGTCGAGTCTGCGCGCGAGGTCGAGGTGCCAGTAGAAGTTCTCGAGCTGCTCCGCGCGCGGCGAGAACTCCTTGAAGAAGTCCAAGCCGGTCTCGCCGACGCCCACGCACTCCGGACGCTGGCAGAGCTCCTCGATGCGGGCGCGGGCCGCGTCGTCGACGCCCTCCGCGTCGTGCGGATGGATCCCGGCCGTGGGGAACAGGTCGAGCTCCTCGGCGCAGAGGTCGAAGGCCTTCTCCGACGTCTCGACGTCCGTGCCGACGATCACCATGCGACCGACGCCCGCGTCCCGTGCTCGCTGCAGCACCTGGTCGCGGTCCTCGTCGAAGGTCTTCCAGTAGACGTGCGCGTGACTGTCGGTGATCACTAGTCGAGGCAGGTTTCGCGAATGGTCCCGTCGAGGAACATCTGGAACTGGGTGTCCGCCTCGTTGTTCCGCACCTGCTCCAGGAGCGGGCAGATCTTCGAGGCCTCTACGGAGGTCACCAGGGACTGCACCGCGTAGCGCCGGACCATGTGGTTGCCGGTGGACTCCACCAGGAGCTGCTCCAGCGCCTGGCGACCGTGGTCGCTCTCGACGCCGCCGAGCAGCTTCACCGCGGCGTGCCGCACGGCCTCCGCGCGCCGGATGTCGACGGCGATCGAGGCGAGGGTCGGGACGCGGTCGTGGTCGAGAGCGAGAGCGGCCTCGTTCCAGGCACCGAGCAGACGATCCTCCGGCGGGTAGGTGACGCCCCCGCGCTGTCCCAGGAGGATCGGCTCGAGCAGCTCGATCGCACGGGCCGGGGAGGCGGCGGGCAGGAGCTCCGCGGCCTTCGTGCGGAGCCCGAGGTCTTCGCCGAAGACGAGGAGCAGCTGCTCGAGGATCGGCAGCGCCTCGAGGGGCGCGTTGTGGGCCGCCACGTGCAGCCAGCCGCCGCGCACCGCGGGCAGCGCGTCGGGTCGCTCAGCGAACCGCTGGAGCGCCTGGGCTCCGTGCTCCGGCGTCACGTCCATCATCCGCTCGAGCAGGTCGCGCCGGCGCTGGAACCAGGCGCTCTGCTCGCCGCGCGGGGTCGTCGGGTCGAAGGGCGTGAGCGCGGTCTCCAGGTCGCGCAGGTCCTTCGCGACCGCGGAGGCGTCGAGGGCCGGGGAGGGAGAGGCCTCGGTCTCGGCGACCGTCGTCTCCTCGGAGCGGGAGGAGGCACCGGCCACCTCCTCGGCGGGCTGGCAGGCCGAGGAGACGAGGGCCAGGAGGAGGCCGAACAGGGGCGCGCGCGAACGGGCGGTCATGAGGGCGTCGGAGCGGGAGAGGGGAGGAGGGGAGGAGGGGCGGAGACGGCGGACGGGGACGGGCGAGCGATTCGCGTGCCGGGCGGAGGTCCGGTCCCGGGGCCGTGGGGCGTTTCCGGCACGGCCCGGCGTGCGGCTCTGCACGCCGGGAGCGCGGGAACCGAGCGGAGCGCGCCCGGCTCCGCCAAGGCCGCCCTCCCGGCGGAGAACGGGCCTCGCGCGCCTGTTACGACGGTAGGCAGGGGGGCTAGGACTGTCCTCCCCCCAGGGGGAAAATCCTGCGCGAATCCCGATGTGGCCTCCTATACTCCGCGTCCTTCGGCACCGCTCCGGCCGGATCCCTCCGAAGCCCCGTCTCGGGGCCCCTCCGGCCTCCCCCTGCTCGATTCCGGGCGCGTTCCGGTGCGCCGTCGACCGCCCCCGGATGCCCATTCCTGACCTCGAGAAGACGAACATGGATCTTTCGAAGTGGCGCCGCGCCGCGCTGGCCCTTGGACTCGCCCTGACCGGGGCGGCTTGCACGAGCGGCGGCGGCGGCGATGGGGAGGGGGGCGGCCTGACGATCGTCTCGTGCTCCCTCGGCTGCTCGAGCTCCGACAGCAGCGGTGGCCAGGTCTCCTGCGGGATCACGGACGTGTTCCTGAACCAGGAGATCCGGATCACGTTCTCCCAGCCCCTCGACCTGAACACCGTCTCGAACAACTCGTTCCGGATGGTCGAGGTGGACACGGGCCGCACGCCTCCGGGGACCTTCCGCCTCGACAGCACGAACCCGCGCGTCCTGGTCTACCGGCCGCAGCTGACCTTCGACTCGACGGGCAACCCGGTCTTCGGCCTCACCCAGAACCAGACCTACCGGCTCACCCTGCCGGGCGTCTCCCAGGGGGATCTGGGACCGTTCATCCGCAGCACCTCCGGGGAGAGTCTGCAGACGCGGCTCCTCTGCACGCTGCTGGCCTCGCGGGGCGTGTTCGACACGACCCCCGGTCGGCCGACCTACGACATGACCGTCACGCGCGTGGAGACCTACGACGCGAACGACGACCCGGCGACCTTCAGCGAGGCTCCCGCCGCGGGCGCGACCCAGGTCTTCCGCCTGTCCGAGATCGAGATCGAGTTCGACGACGTGATGAACCCGGCGACGCTGGTCAACCCGGTCTCCGGCACCTCGAACACGATCTCCGTCAGCGTCGATCCCGACGGCGACCCGGCGGACGACTCCGATCAGGTTCCGGTGGACGGAGAGTTCACGATCACGATCGACCAGACGGCTCTGGTGACGACGGTGGTGTTCCGGCCGACGATCGGCTTCCCCTCGGCGGGCTCGGACCTGCTGAACCCGCGGCGGATCGTCGTCAACCTGTCGGCGTCGATCGCGGACCTCGGGAGCAACGGCATCGTCGCGCCCGGGAACACGGTCTTCACGCCCGAGGTGATCACCTTCCCGGTCGTCGAGGTGCTCGAGGACTTCACGACCTCGAACTTCGAGGACTCGACCCACAGCGGATCCCCCTGGGGTCCGGACACGCTAGCGCCCGGCCTGGGCGGTGGCTCCGGGCGCCTCGGAGACCTGATCATCCCGGCCGGCTCCGACATCACGCTCAACACCGACAGCGAGGACTTCACGGACTCGCTGTTCGACGACCCGACCGTGCTCAACCTGGCCAACCTGGTCGAGCCGGTGGATCCCTTCCGCGTCGACGGCGGCCAGTTCGAGTTCGCGCGTCTCCTGGTCGAGGCTGGTGCCGCGCTGCGCTTCGAGGGGTCCAACCCCGCGCGACTGTTCGTGCGCGGGGAGTGCATCATCCAGGGCACGCTCGACCTCTCGGGCCTCAACTCGCCCAACCACGACTCGGAGGACTCCGGAGGCTTCGGCGGCACGCCGGACACCCCCGGAGCCGGCGGGAGCCTCGGAGGGGACGGGGGCCAGCGCCCGGACGGCGGCGAGTGGGTCGCGGTCCAGGGCGCCGGCGTCGACAACCCGAACGATCCGGGGCCGGTCGATCCGTCGGATCCGGCCCAGTACACGCTCGTGAACGGGCAGGACGGGCAAGGCGTGCTCTTCCCGGACGCGGCCGGTCCCGGTCGCGTCGCGGGCGGGAACGGCGGGCTGGCGTGGCCGCAACCGGACGTGCTCCCGGCGCCGGACGACGACTGGCGGTTCCCCGAGAACCCGATGGACAACATGACCTTCCCCTACGATCCGCAGTTCTTCTGCCAGATCACCGCGCCCGGCGGCGTGGGGGCGGGAGGGGCCTACTCGCTCAGCGGGTTCGTCGGTCAGAACTACTCGCTCGGGGTCACCGTGCCGCCGCAGGCCGCGATCTCCCTGGGCGGAGACGCCGCGGATCTCGCGCTCGACGCGGTGTCGCGCTCGCTCGACCCGGACCTCGGCTTCCTCCGCGGAGGTTCCGGCGGCGGCGGGGGCGGCGGCCACCTGTTCGGCACGACCGTCAACGGCCTCCTGTTCAACAACTGCGCGATCGCTCCGGTGGGGGACCTCGAGGTCAACTTCTTCGCGCCCCACAGCGGCGCGGCCGGCGGTTCCTCCGGCGGTGCGCTGCAGATCCAGACCGGGGACCGGCTGGTGGTCAACGGCGTGATCGACGCCTCCGGCGGCAACGGCGGCGGGTCGATCGGAGCGGACGGTCTCGCCGCGCCCGGTGGTGGCGGCTCCGGCGGAGCGATCCTCCTCCAGGGCGGGTCCGTCGTGGTCCAGTCCATCCCCGGTCGTCTCGACGTGTCCGGCGGCGTGGGCGGCATCGGCCCGAACACGGGCTCCTCCGGCCGCGCCATCGGCGGCGCGGGCGGTCCCGGACTCGTGCGGATCGAGACGGGCGACACCCTGCTCGACGCCTCCGTCGAGGGGATCAAGGTCACGCCGGACGAGGCGACCCTGGTCGACTCCTACGGTCCCGGCGCCTCCAGCCTCGACGTGGTGTCGACCGCGCTGTGGGACGGCGTGGGCGACGGGAACGCCGGCTTCTCCGGTGCCCAGTCGTGCTGGTTCAGCGAGAGCGACCTCACCGATCCGGACAACCCGACCCAGCCCATCCAGAACTTCTTCCAGCTCGAGTTCGAGCCGGACGGGGCGGAGCTCGGCTGGGACATGCTGCTGCGCGTCCAGGGCTTCGCGGACCCGCAGTCCTACCGCGGGGAGAACGACATCACCGGCCCCGGAGGCCTCTCGCTCCAGGACCTGTGGGGCGACGACTTCGGCGCGGGCCCGGTCGTGGTGCGCTTCCAGGGCGCGAAGGCGGTCGGCTCGCTCGACCAACCGTGCTCGGTGCCGCTCGCGGGTCTCGAGAGCCAGCTCGTGCCGGGCTCCCTGACCGGCTGGGTCGACGCGCCGTTCCTGCTGCAGTCCTTCTTCGCGGACCCGGCGCTGACGCCGAACATCTTCCGCTTCATCGTGATCTGGGACTCGAACGACCCGTCCTTCCCGGTGATCGAGGGGGTCGAGCAGATCTCGATTCGCCTGCGCCCCGATTGATCCGGAGGCCGTTCGGGCCCAAACGAATCCGGACGCTCCTCGCGAGCGACGCTCAGGCCCCCTTCCCGCGCTTCGGGGAGGGGGCCTCTTTTTCACTTCCTCCCATGATCCTCCGCGCGCGTGGCCTGCTGCTCTCCGACGGGACCGTCGTCCGTGACGGGGCGCTGGTCGTGGTGGGGGACCGCATCGAGCGACGCCTCCGCGGAGCTCGTGCGCTGGCGCGCGCGCGCTCCTCCCACGGTCCCGTCCACGACCTGGGCAGCGGCTGGATCGCGCCCGGGTTCGTGAACGCCCACGCGCACCTCGAGCTCGGTGGACTCCAGGGGCGTCTGCCCGCGACGAGCGGCTTCGTCCCCTGGGTCGGGGCGCTCTTGAAGGAACACCAGCGGCTTCGCGCGGGCGACTACCGCGTGGCGCTGGAGCGGGGCGTCGAGCGGCTGCTCGCGACGGGCACGACCACGGTCGGCGACATCGCGACGACGGGTCCCGCACGCCGGAGCACGCGGACGCCGCTGCGGTCCGTCGTCTACCGCGAGGTGCTCGACGCCTGGG
>CAZDYS010000224.1:4572-6720 GCA_964509445.1 uncultured Planctomycetaceae bacterium | reverse complement strand
CGCGCCAGGGATAGCTCGAACCGGGGAGCTTCGGGTTCAGGATCGCGAGCGCGTCGGGCAGGCGAACCTCTCCGTCGGGACCCGGCGGAGGCGGTTCGTGGTGGTCGGTCACGATCGTGTCGACGCCCAGCTCGCACAGGCCGTCGATCACGTCCACGGCGGAGGTCCCGTTGTCGACGCTGATCACGACCTTCGCGCCGGTCGTTCGCGCGCGCTCGATCGAGTGCGCGCCGAAGGAGTAGCCGTCCACCAGCCGGTTCGGGATGTGCCACACGGCGTCCGCGCCGAGCAGGCGCAGGAGGCGCATCAAGAGGGAGGTCCCGGTCACGCCGTCGACGTCGTAGTCCCCGTGCACGAGGATCGTCTCGCCGTCGCGGACCGCGCGCAGGATGCGGTCCGCGGCCGCGTCCATGCCCTCGAACAGCTGTGGGTCGTGCAGGCCCATGGGGCTCGCGGTCAGGTGCCGCTCGACCTCCGCGGGCTCGGTGTGTCCGCGGTTCACGAGCAGGCGCGCGAGGAACCCGGGCAGCCGCGTCTGCCGGCTGAGGGAGTCGACCACGCGCGCGTCCGGAGTGCGTTTGCGCCAGCGTGCCATGGGGGGGAGTCTAGCGGCCGGCCGTGGGCGCGCCGAGGACGCTTCGAGCTCCCTCCGCGAGCCCGAGGGCTCGACACGAGCGCGTGCAGCTCCGACACTGGCTGCGATGACGACCCGTGAGACGAACCCCTTCCGGCTCCTGCCCTCCGTGGAGGACGTGCTCGCGACCCCCGAGGTCGCCGGGCTCGTCGCGCGCGTCGGCCGCGAGCTCGTGACCGACCTGGCCCGCGACGTGCTGGCGTCCTGGCGCACCGCCATCCAGGCGGGCGAGCTCGACGCTCCCGGCGTGACCGAGCGGCTGGAGCGCGGCGACCTCGCCCGCTCGCTCGCCAAGCGCGTCGAGCGCGAGGAGAAGGCCGGGCTCGTGTCGGTCGTCAACGCGGCCGGCGTGGTGCTCCACACCGGGCTCGGACGCGCGCCGGTGCACCCCGAGGCGGCCGCGGCCATGGAGCGCACGGCGCGCGGCTACGGCACGCTGGAGGTCGAACGCTTCTCGGGACGGCGGAACCGCCGCGACGACCGGCTGAGCGAGCTGATCACGCGGCTCGTCGGAGGCGAGGCCGCGATCGTGGTGAACAACAACGCGGCCGCCGTCCTCCTGCTCTTGAACACCTTCGCGGCCGGGCGCGAGACCGTCGTGTCGCGCGGCGAGCTCGTGGAGATCGGCGGCTCCTTCCGCATGCCCGACGTGATGGAGCGCGCGAACACGCGGCTGGCGGAGGCCGGCACGACGAACCGCACGCGGGCCCGGGACTTCGAGACCGCCGTCACGCGCGAGGGCGCGGACGTGGGGCTCCTCCTGAAGGTGCACACCTCGAACTACCGCGTGGTGGGATTCACCGAGGAGATCGAGGCGGACGAGCTCGCGCAGCTGGGCAAGCGCCTCGGCGTCACGACCGCGTTCGACCTCGGCTCCGGCCTGTTCGAGCCCGACGGCGCGGTGCCCCTGACCGGCGTGCTGCGCGAGCCGCTCGTGCGCGAGGCGATGCAGAGCGACGTCGACGTCGTGTGCTTCTCCGGCGACAAGCTGCTGGGCGGTCCGCAGGCGGGCATCCTGGTCGGCGCGAAGCCCGCGATCGACGCGCTGCGCGCGAACCCGATGTACCGCGCGCTGCGGCTCGACAAGGTCGCGATCGCGGGGCTCGAGGCGACCTTCGCGCTGTACCTCGCGGGACGCGGCGACGAGGTGCCCGCGCGCGCGATGCTCGCGATGCCGCCGGAGTCGCTGCGTCCGGTCGCCGAGGAGATCGCGCGCGAGCTCGACGGGCTCGAGGGTCTCGCCGCCGAGGTGATCGACGACGCGTCCCAGCCCGGGAGCGGCAGCTCGCCGGACGTCTACCTGCCCTCGCCGGTCGTGCGCGTGACGCCGGCGGAGCGCTCGGCGGAGCAGCTCGCGGCCGCCCTGCGGGCCGGCGACCCGCCGGTCTTCACCCGCATCCACGAGGACCGCGTTCTGGTCGACCCGCGCACGCTGCTCGAGGGCGACCTCGAGCGCCTGCTCGCCGCCTTCCGCGCGCTGTGATCGCGATCGAGGAGCATCCGCTGCTGCGGAC
>CAZDYS010000224.1:0-4472 GCA_964509445.1 uncultured Planctomycetaceae bacterium | reverse complement strand
TCCCTCGCGAGCGGCCTGCCGATCAGCGTGATCGACCTCGACCGCGCGACGGAACCGCTCTCGATCCGCAGTGCGCCGGCCGACACGACCTACGTGTTCAACCCGAGCGGCCAGACGATCGACGTCTCCGGGCTGGTGTGTCTGTTCGACGCCGAGGGCCCCTGCGCCAACGCGGTGAAGGACGCCCAGCGCACGAAGACGTCCGAGGCGACGACGCGCACTCTGTCGGTCCTCTGGGCGGCGGTCGGGATGGAGGAGCGCCTCGCGGCCTCGCTCGCCTGGTACCGCGAGCTGGTGGGCGGGGAGACGAAGCTCGTCGAGAGCTAGCGAACGCGGCTCCGCTCCCGGCGGGGAGGTCTAGCCCGGCAGCTCGTTCGTCGCGCAGTGGACGCCGCCGGCGGAGTAGCGGTACTGCGTCAGTGGCGTGGTGACGTGCTCCACGCCGAGCTGGTCCAGGCGCTCGTCGATGCCCGGCGTCACGAAGCGCGACGTCCCGATCAGGACGCCCGGGAGCGACAGGCAGTTGACGCAGTACTGGCCCAGGCTGCGCGCGCGGCGGGCCTCGCGCTGGAACTCCTCGCGGTCGGCCGGGTTCGCGATCGAGGCGGGCGGGACCCAGACGTCCTCCTCCTCGCCCTGGCGGTCGCCGACGATCGGGCCGACCGAGTCCTCCGCGTGCAGCGTCAGGATCTCGACGCCGAGCTCGTCGGAGAACGCGTCGAGCGCGGCGCGCCCGGAGGGCGTGAAGAACTCCGTGAACGCGATCGCGGCGACGAGGTGCCCCTCCTTCGAGAGGACCGGACAGAACGAGGTGTCCAGGTGGAACGCGAGCGTCGGGAAGGTGAACACGCGCTTCGTGCCGAAGGTCTCGGCGAGGAAGCGGACGCCGGCCTCGTTCGCGCGGTTCAGGCCCGCGATGAGGATGTCGTCGGCCGCGAGGTAGAACATCTCGCCGCCCTCGATGTGGGCCTCCCGCGGCGCGACGATCGGGTCGAACCCGAGGTCGCGCAGGTCGTTCAGGTAGTACTCCGCCTCGCGGTTGCGCAGCTCCTCCTGGAAGCTCGCCATCACGATCTTGCCCTTCGGTCCCGAGACGAAGGAGTCGCGGCAGAACACGAAGTCGTGGCGCGGCGGGTCCTCCCGATCCAGGTCCTCGGGGAAGTCGAAGACGTGGACGTCGGTCCACTGGGAGAGCGTCCGGTGGAGGCCGTCGAACTCCTCGGCGACGGCGCGCGAGCTGGGAACGATGCCGTGCTGGGCAGCGAACTCCATCGCCCGGTTGTTCTCGTAGCGGGGCAGGCCTCCGGGCCACCACGCGTTCGGCGGGCGGGTGATGCAGATCCTCATGGGGGCGGGGGGGTGAGCGCGCACATCCTACAGGCCGCGGCCCTCACGCGCTCCTCATCGGTCGCGTCCTCGGCGGGGGCCGAGGAATCCTTTTCCCGGAGCTCCGCCCGAAACCTCTCCGACCTCGCCAGGACCCCGGCGGCGCGGGCTGGCGCGAGCGGCGGACATCCCTAGGATGCCCCAGACCTCTTTCCCCCCGACCCACCGACCGACCACCGCATGGACCTCCAGGGACGCAACCTCGTTTCCACGCTCGACCTCAGCCCCGAGGAGGTCCGCGGCCTCCTGGACTCCGCCATCGCGCTCAAGCGCGGCGAGAAGCAGGCCGCGCTGGAGCGCAAGGTCGCCGCGCTGCTCTTCTTCAATCCGAGCGTGCGCACGCGGATCTCCTGCGAGTCCGCCATGGCGCGCTACGGCGGCACCGCGATCGCGATCAACCCGGGCAAGGACACCTGGAACTTCGAGACGCGCGAGGGGATCGTGATGGACGCGAACACCCAGGAGCACGTGCGCGAGCTGGGTCCCGTCATCACGCGCATGACCCACTTCGTGGGCATCCGCAAGTCGGAGCTGATCACCGTCGGGTCCGCCCAGGGGCAGGCGACCGGAAGCTACGACGAGCTCGCCAAGGACGAGTTCATCCACCGCTTCATCGAGTTCGCCGAGGTGCCGGTCGTGAACCTCGAGTCGAACCGCTGGCACCCGATGCAGAGCCTCGCGGACTCGATGACGATGGTCGAGAAGCTCCCCGAGCCGAAGAACAAGAAGTACGTGCTGACCTGGGCCTGGCACCCGAAGTCGCTGCCGGTGGCGACGCCGCACTCGCAGCTGATGAGCGCGGTGAACCTCGGCATGGACGTCACCGTTCTGCGTCCCGAGGGCTACGGGCTCGAGCCGGAGGTGATGCGCCTCGCGGCCGAGCGTGCCGAGTCCCTCGGCGGCTCCGTGACCGAGACCGACGACCAGGCCGCGGCCTACGACGGAGCGCACGTCGTGTGCGCGAAGGCCTGGGGTTCGCTCGACTACTACGGTCGCTTCGATCAGGAGGCGATCGACAAGGCGCCGCTGCGCGCGGACTGGATGGTGGACGAGGACAAGATGGCCAAGACGAACGACGGCCTGTTCCTCCACTGCCTGCCGGTGCGCCGCAACATCGTCGTCTCGGACGGCGTGCTCGACGGTCGCCACGCGGCCGTGAAGGACGAGGCCGAGAACCGGCTCTGGACGGCCGCCGCGGTCTTCGACGCCCTGGGCTAGCCCGGCGATGTCGGAGGGCATCGAGGTCCGCGAGTCCCGACCGGAGGACGTCCGGTTCGCGCCGGAGGCTTCGAAGCTGATCGAGCTCGTCGCCGAGGAGTACGACATCGCGACGCGCACGCCGGCGTGGATCGCGGCGAAGATCCAGGCGCGCCGCGCGGCGCTCGCGATCGACTCCTCCGGAGCCGAACCGGAGCTGGTCGGCTTCGGCTACTGGTCCGCCTGGGGGAACGACCTGTTCGTGTCCCACTCCGGCCTGGTCGTCCATCCCGAGCGCATGGGGCTCGGTCTCGGATCCCGGCTGAAGGAGGTCGTGTTCCGGTCCTCCGAGCGCCAGCTCCCGGAGGCCACGATGATGAGCCTCACGAACTCGCCGCAGGTGAAGGCGTTGAACGAGCGGCTCGGCTTCCGCGTCGTCCCGCTCGAGCGACTGACGAACGACCCGGCCTTCTGGAAGGGCTGCGAGACCTGCCGCAGCTTCGCGGAGGTCCAGCAGCGGGGGCTGCGCTGCTGCTGCGAAGGCATGATCCGCCCGCCCGGCGGCTGGCCCGACGACGCATGATGCAGCTCGTCGCCGTCGGTCTCGGAGGCTTCCTCGGCGCGGTGCTGCGCTACGGGGCCTCGCGACTCGTCGCCGAACGCTTCGACGGCTCGCTCCCGCTCGCGACCCTCGTCGTGAACGTGGTCGGCTGCCTCGCGATCGGCGCGGTCTGGGGCTGGAGCGAGGGCGAGCACGAGCTGTCGGAGCCCGTCCGCCTGTTCCTGACCGTCGGCCTCCTGGGCGGCCTCACGACGTTCTCGACCTTCGGGTTCGAGACCGTCTCGCTCCTGCGCGACGGGGAGCACGGAACCGCCTTCGCGAGCCTCGCGCTGAACCTCTTCCTGGGGCTCGGCGGGGTCGTGCTCGGGCGACTCCTGGGGAGGCTTCTGTGAAGCTCCTCCTGCGCGGTCTGGCCCTCGCCGCGGCGCTCTGGCTCGCGTTCGTCCTGTGGACCTCGTTCGAGGAGGAGCGCGGCTGGAAGGAGATCGAGGCGCCGGCCGCGGAGCCCGGGGCGGAGATCGGTGACGAGCCGTCCGAGGATCCGAACGGCTCGCGCGCGGCCCCGACGATGCCCGCCGGAGCCGAACGCGACTAGTTGCGCGAGCGGACCGCGATCCCGTTCATCTCGAAGTGGCAGCCGCGCAGGAGCGGTCCGGAGCCGAGGAACGAGCGGACCGGGTAGCGGTCCTCGAAGTAGGTCGCGTAGACGCGGTTGAAGGTCTCGTAGAGCTCGAGCTCGGGGCAGAAGATCTGCACGGAGACCAGGTCGTCCATCTCGAGGCCCGCGAGCGCGAGCTTCGCCGCGAAGTCGTCCAGGAGGAAACGGACCTCGTCCTCGACGTCCTCGGGCGCCTGCCCGGTCGCGGGGTCCAGTCCCAGCGTGCCGGCGACGTAGTAGGTGTCCCCGGTACGCACGAGGTGGCTGAACGGGAGGTCGTCCGAGCGACCCTCCTTGTTGTACGTCGAGCGGCTGGGGCGGGACGTCGAGGAGGAGTCGGAGTCGCTCGCCACGAGGACGCAGGAGCTCGTCGCGAGGAGCAGACCGGAGAGGAGAGCGGGCAGGAGGCGTTGGAACATCGGAGCGCGGTGGGGGACGAAGGAACCCGCGCATCCTAGCGGCGACCCGGCGAAGAGTCGCGAACCGGCGTCAGGCGCTCTGGTCGAGCTGGATGACGGTGTCGTCGGCCTCGTCCTGGGTGGAGCCGCCGTGCTTGCCCTGCTCCATGACCGCGTCGGTCACCTGCCCCCAGGTGGCGTGCCCCAGCTCGACCAGGGCCTCGCCGATCCGCACGCCGTTCTCGGCCTGCAGCGCCAGCGCCTCGTCCCG
>CAZDYS010000223.1:0-6726 GCA_964509445.1 uncultured Planctomycetaceae bacterium | reverse complement strand
GAGGACGGTCTGTCCGCCGCCGAGGAGAACGCTGGTGGCGTTCGAGTAACCGACCACGGTCGCGTTCGAGTGTCCGGTGGTGCTGAGGTCGACGGACACGATCCAGTTCTGGCCGAGCTGCGCGTCGGTGCAGTCGTAGCTGTCCGGGTTCGTGCCGCCGTTGCGCCAGGTCACCGTCGCGTCGACCATCGTCGCGGCCGAGAAGGTCGTCGTGGTGTAGTGCAGCGCGCTGCCGTCCGCACCGAACCCGCCGGCGCCGCTCACGCTCGTCTCGTTCGTGAACTGGAGCGTGCCCTCGTACGCGCTCTGTGGCGTCAGCGTGTTCGCCGGGAGCACGGCCGCCGCGTTCGCGCCGGCCGTGAGGTCCACGAAGACCTCGGTCCCGCCCGCGTCGCGCAACCCGAGGCGCGTCACGCCCGCGCCCGCCGTCAGCGTTCCCGGGTCGTTCCAGCTCAGCGCGAGGTCCTGCTCCGCGTTCACGAGGGCCAGGTCGGTCCAGGTGGACCCGGTGAGGTAGGGCACCTCCGGGTAGCCCTCCGGTCCCAGGGGGACGCTCTGGGTCAGCGTGCCCAGCGTGCCGCCGGAGAGGGTGAGGGTGTAGGTGCTCGCGCTCGGGAAGAAGGCGTCGAGCTGAGCCTGGGTCGGGAACGACGCCTGGGCGCGCCAGGTCCCCGTGCTCCCCTGGCGGGAGAACGGCAGCGCCGCCGGAAGGCCGCCGCCGGAGATCGTGACGCTGGTCGCGTCCGTCGGCGCCGAGGTCACGACGTTCAGGATCGCGCGCCAGTCCGAGACGACCGCGGGCGCGGTGTCCGCCGCCGTCTGCTCGTGGTTCGGGCCCTTGGCGACGAGCCAGTCGGTGACCTGGGCGGAGACGGCGCTCGGGAGGGAGAGCGCCGCGACGGAGAGGAGCAGGAGTCGCTGCATGGTGCGGAACCGAGGGGGGTCAGGGGCCGGTGCGCCCGGCGTCGACCCGCGCGGGGCGACGAGGAGGGAAGGGCGGAGGGGGGCCGGCGAGGACTCAGCCTAGCGCCCGCCGTCCGAAACGGGGGCCTCGAGGTCCCTCCGCTGGCCCTCGCGCGCCGGAAACACGCGCTGGGGGACCTGCCGGAAGAAAGGGGCTCTTCTCCGGAGCCCGGTTCCTCCGACACTTCCGAGCGCAACCTCCGTGCCCTTGCCCGGTTCCTGGTCCCCATGATGCCCAAGCTCGTCGTCACGCTCGGACTGCTCCTACCGCTCCTGGCCCCGGACCTCCCGGCCGGCTCGCGAGCGGCCGGCCCCGCCCCGCCGCCCGCCGTCCTGCCGGGCGAGGAGGACTGGACCAGCGAACAGCTCGCGTTCTTCGAGGCCAGGATCCGGCCGGTGCTGGTGAAGGAGTGCTTCTCCTGCCACTCCGAGCGCACCGGCAAGGCGCGCGGCGGACTCCGACTCGACACGCGCGACCAGATGCTCCTGGGCGGGGAGAGCGGGCCCGCGGTGGTTCCCGGAGCGCCGGAGGAGAGCCTGCTCTACCGGGCTCTTCTGCACGACGGTCTCGAGATGCCTCCCCGTCGCCAGCTGAGCGCGGGCGTCCAGGCCGACTTCCGGCGCTGGATCGAGGAGGGCGCCGCCGATCCCCGCGGCAAGAGCGCGGCGCGCGTGAAGGCGACCGTCTCGGACAAGGACGTGCGCACCGCGCGCAAGACCTTCTGGGCCTACCAGGCTCCGGAGGCCGGCGAGGTCCCCGCGTGCGACGACGCGAGCTGGCCGCGAACCGACGTGGACCGCTTCGTGCTCGCCCGGCTGGAGTCCTTCGGGCTCGAGCCGTCGGTCGACGCGAGCCCCGAAGTCCTCCTGCGCCGACTGAGCACCGACCTCCTGGGTCTCCCGCCGACGCTCGACGAGACGCGTGCGTTCGTCGCGGCCCACCAGGAGGACCCGGAGGCCGCGATCGCCGCCGCCGTCGATCGCATGCTCGCCAGCGAGTCCTTCGGAGAGCGCTGGGGGCGTCACTGGCTGGACGTCGCGCGCTTCGCCGAGTCCACCGGCAGCGCGGTGAACGTGACCTTCCCGCAGGCCTGGCGCTACCGCGACTGGGTGATCGACGCATTCAACCAGGACCTGCCCTACGACCGGTTCGTGCGCGAGCAGCTCGCCGGCGACCTCTTGCCGGCGAAGTCCGACGAGGAGCGGCAGCGGCTCCTGATCGCGACCGGCTTCCTGGCGCTGGGGACCAAGAACCTCAACGAGATGGACGGGCGCCAGTTCGACGCGAACCTGGTGGACGAGCAGGTCGACGTCACGACCCGCGCCTTCCTCGCCACCTCCGTCGCCTGCGCGCGCTGCCACGACCACAAGTTCGACGCGATCCAGCAGCGCGACTACTACGCGCTCGCGGGCATCTTCCAGAGCACCGAGACCTACTGGGGGCACCCCGGGCGTCAGATCAACCCGCAGGTGAAGCAGGAGAGCGACCTGATCCCGCTGCCCCTCTCCGACGCGAGCCCGTTCGATCCCAGCTACACGCCCTCCGAGCTGCGCGCTCTCGAGGAGGAGATCCGCGACCTGCGGTTCACGCTTCGCTCGAACCGTCGCCGCGGAGCCGGCGTCGAGGGTCGGGACGTGCGCGACGTGATCCGGCTCGGACAGCTCCAGGACCGGCGCGCGGCCGTCGACGACGACGGGCAGCCGCTGAGCTTCTGCATGGGCGCCCGCGACGCGGCCGCGCCGCAGGACGCTGCGCTGCTCGTGCGCGGGGAGATCGATCTGCCGACGGACACCGTTCCGCGTGGAGTGCCGGCGGTGCTGGCGAAGCGTCCGCTGCGGATCGGGAAGGACGCGAGCGGTCGCCTGGAGCTCGCGGAGTGGATCGCGAGCGAGGACAACCCGGTCACCGCCCGGGTCCTGGTCAACCGCGTCTGGCAGCACCTCCTGGGGCGCGGCATCGTGGCGACGACCGAGGACTTCGGAGCGACCGGGCAGGCGCCTTCGCATCCCGAGCTCCTCGATCACCTCGCCGTCCGGTTCATGGACGACGGCTGGTCCGTCAAGCGGCTGATCCGCGAGATCGCGTGCTCGCGCGTCTATCGCATGGAGTCGTTCTTCGACGAGGACGCGCACGAGGTCGATCCGGACAACGCGCTCCTGTGGCGGGCGCACCCCAGGCGCCTCGACGCGGAGTCCATGCGGGACGCGATGCTGGCGGTCAGCGGCGAGCTGGAGCTCGGACGCGTACGCGGCTCCGAGGTCGCCCGCGCCGGGTTCGTGCCCGTCCGCGACGGCCGTCTCGGTGGCGGGCGTGGACTCACGATGCTCGCGGAGGGAATGCAGCGGCTCGCTGGCATGGGCGAGGCCGAGGAGCGCGGGCGAGAAGAAGGCACGCGGCCGTCCCGCGGAAACCGTTCGCGCGGACGGCCGGGAGCGGGACGCGGCGCAGGATCCGACGCATCGGACGCTCCCGAGGACGCCGACCGGGGGGGAAGACGGCCGGGCTTCGATCCCATCGCGCGCTTCGACGCCGACGGAGACGGACGCTGGTCGCGGGAGGAGGCTCCCGAGCGCGCCGCCGCGAGGTTCGACGTCCTGGACGCGAACGGGGACGGCTACCTCACGGCGGACGAGCTGCCCTTCGGCTCCCGACGAGGCGAGGGCTCGCGGCGAACGCGCGGCGGGGAACCTTCCACCGAGGCGCGTCCGCGCGAGGAGCCCGAGCTCGCGCAGCCGCGCAGCGGCTCGCGCGACGAGCTCCAGCCGGAGGCGCGGTTCGATCCGCTCAACGCGACCGACGCGCGCTACCGCAGCGTGTACCTGCCGCGCGTGCGCGACGAGGAGCCGCGCGTGCTCGAGGTCTTCGATCTCGCCGACGCGAACGCGATCGTCGGGACGCGCGAGACGTCCAACACCGCCGACCAGGCGCTGTTCCTGATGAACAACCGCTTCGTGCTCGCGCGCAGCGACGCCTTCGCCGAGCGACTCCTTTCGGAGCGCGAGACCCTCGAGGAGCAGGTCGTCCTCGCCTTCGAGCTCGCGCTCGGCCGTGCGCCGACCGACGGCGAGCGCGAGTCCGCCGCCTCCCTCCTGCGCTCCCTGCGGCGCAAGGGGCCCCGCCAACGTCTGTCGGCGCTCTGCCAAGCGCTGTTCGCCTCCGCCGAGTTCCGACTGGTCCTCTAGCCATGCTCCATCGACGTCAGTTCCTCTCGGCCGCCTCGGCGGGTCTCGGGCTCTTCGGTCTGCGCGGCGTCGCACGGGCCCAGGACGAATGGGTCAACCCGCTCCTGCCTCGACAGCCGCACTTCGCGGCGCGCGCGAAGCGGGTCATCTTCCTCTACATGGGCGGAGCGCCGTCGCACGTCGACTCCTTCGACTACAAGCCCGACCTCCTCCGGGACGACGGAAAGGAAGGGCGCTACGGAGGACGCTTGCTCGCGCCGCGCTGGACCTTCCGCCAGCGCGGGGAGAGCGGACTGTGGATCTCCGACCTCTTCCCCGAGGTCGCGAAGCAGGCGGACAGGCTCGCGCTGATCCGCTCGATGCAGTGCGATCAGCCGGCGCACCCGAACGCGATGATCCAGATGCACACGGGGACGGCGCAGTCGATCCGGCCCTCGCTCGGCGCCTGGGCGGTCTACGGACTCGGGACGGAGAACGAGAACCTGCCGGGCTTCATGACGCTCGCTCCGCCCTCGAACGGCGCGCAGACCTACGGGAGCGCGTTCCTGCCCGCGGTGTTCGCCGGGGCGAGGGTCGGGCGCGGCGGGCGCGCGACCGGGTTCCGCAGGAGCGGCTCGGGCGCCAGCGTCGAGGACATCGCGAACCCGAGGCTCTCGGACCGCGAGCAGCGGGCGCAGCTCGACTTCCTCCGTCGCCTGCACCGGGAGACGGACGCGCGCGATCACGCGCCGGCGGACGTCGAGGGCGTCGAGCAGTCCTTCGAGCTCGCCTACCGCATGCAGAGCGCGCTGCCCGCGCTCGCGGACCTGTCCGGGGAGGACGAGCGTACGCTCGCGCGCTACGGCGTCGACGGTTCGACCACCGACCGGTTCGGGCGCCAGTGTCTCCTCGCGCGTCGGCTGTCCGAGTCCGGCGTTCGCTTCGTGCAGGTCTCCAGCAGCGGCTGGGACCAGCACACGAACCTCACCGCGCTGCACAAGGAGAACGCGGAGTCCGTCGACCGGCCGATCGCGGGGCTCCTGCAGGACCTCGCCGAGCGCGGCTTGCTCGAGGAGACGCTGGTCCTGTGGGGCGGGGAGTTCGGCCGCACGCCGACCGCCCAGGGCAGCGACGGGCGAGGCCACAACAACAAGGGCTATACCGTGTGGATGGCCGGCGGCGGGGTGAAGGGCGGCTTCAGCTACGGCGCGACCGACGAGCACGGGTTCGAGGCCGTCGAGAACCCGTGCCACGTGCACGACTGGCACGCGACGATCCTGCACCTGTTGGGACTCGACCACGAGCGTCTCACGTTCCGCTACGCAGGCCGCGACTTCCGGCTGACGGACGTCCACGGGAACGTCGCGCGCGAGCTCCTGGCCTGACGCGGACCGGGCTCGTTCGATCGCGGTGAAGAGCGCGACGCGCGGGACTTCGGAGTCCGAGGATCCGTTCGCGTCCCGCACACTGGGCCCCATGCTCCGGCGCGTTCTCCGCTTCCTCCTCGAGGCTCTCGAAGGTCGAGCCCTCCGGTTGGGGGTCCTGGCGCTCGTCCTCGCGGGATGCTCGGCGACGCGCTCACCGGCCTCCGCTCCGGCGGAGGAGGACGTCGCGTCGGTGACGACCGAGAGGGGGGTCCCGAGCGCCTCCTCCCTCGCGTTCCACATGGAGCCGCTGCCGGACTACTACTTCCAGCTGCGCGCGCTCGCGGCCGGGAGCGCTCCGGTCCCCGAGCGCCACGCGGAGGCGGTCGCGCCCCTCCTGGCGCTGCAGGAGCACCTCGGGTCGTTCGGGGGCTGGGGCTGGCTCGACACGCGCTTCCTGACGGCGACGACGCCCCAGGAGGTCCTTCCCTGGGCCCGTGCGCTCGAGGATCCGGTAGCGCTGCGCGGCGGTCGGGAGGTCTCGCTGCGCGGCACGATCCTCGCTCTGTGCGAGGCGCTCGGCTCGGGCTTCGACGCGTTCCTCGAGGACGAGTGGCCCGCGCGTCGCGTCCGGCTCGAGGCGACGCTCGAGGAGCTCCGGCACGCGTTCGTGCCGGGTCACCGCGCCGCCCTGGCGGACCTGATGGCTGCGCTCGCCATCACGGACCCGGGGCTCGCCGCCCCGGTCTTCCTGGTGACGGAGACGAACGCCCCCGGGGCCTACACCTTCCGGCTCGGCGGTGGGGGCGGGGCCGTCGTCGTCGCGACCGCCGGGGGACCGGGGACCGCGCTCTTCGAGACCCTCTTGCACGAGGCCGTTCACGTGCTCGACGTGGCCACGGAAGGCGATGGCGATGCGCTGACGGAGCTGCGGAGGCTGCTGGAGGAGCGGGGCGTCTCGCGGCGCGACCGCCTGTGGAGGGACGCCCCGCACGTCCTGATGTTCCTGCAGGCCGGAGCGACCGTGCGTTCGATCTACGACCGCGGTCACGTCGACTACGGCGAGACGACAGGGCTCTACGAGCGCCTGGGTCGCACCGCCGAGGTGGCGCGACCCGTCTGGGCCGCCTACCTCCGCGGGGAGCGGGGCCGCAGCCAGGCGCTGCGCGAGATCGCGATCTCGCTCACGACCGCCGCCGAGCCCGAACCCCCGGCAGGGTCCGCCGCGCCGCCCCTA
>CAZDYS010000222.1:0-6732 GCA_964509445.1 uncultured Planctomycetaceae bacterium | reverse complement strand
ACCAGTCGGTCGTGCTCGGCGGCGAGTCGCTCGTCGCGAGCGGGCTCACCAGCCTGGCGGCCGGGGGGACGGGCAACGTCGCCTCCGGACAGACGGCGGTCACGAAGGGCGGCATCGACTGCCGCGCCACGGGCGTCAACTCCGTGACCGGCGGCGGCTGGGACCTGCGCTCCAGCGGCTACGAGTCCTCGATCCACGGTGGCCGCAGCAGCCTGGTCGTCGGCAACAACGCGGCCGCCGGTGGTGGAGAGAAGCTCTACGTCTCCGGTGGCGAGAGCGTCGCCTTCGGCGGTCGCGGATCGGCCCTCGACTACTCGAACCCCTGGGGGGCGTCGGGCAACGACTCGGTGATCGTCGGCGGGCTCCTCAACCGCGCGACCAACTCCCAGGCGACCGCCGTGGGAGGGATGTTCTCCTACGCGCTGGGGAACAACTCGACCACGAGCGGGGGAGAGGGCAACCAGGCGATCGGAACGAACTCGTCGGTCGCAGGCGGCTACCACAACAAGGCGCACGGGACGAACTCGACCGTGTCCGGCGGGGTCGAGGAATCGGTCTCCGGGCAGGACGACTGGCGCGCGGACAACATCCTCGAAGGGAACTGAACCATGCAGCAGCGACTCCAGCTTCTCTCGACCTTCCTCCTCGCGTTCGGGGCGTCCTTCTGGACCGCCGACGACCGGCTCGGAGCCGGACCGTCCGCGGTGTCCCCCTCGAGCGGTGCGCGCCGCGCGACGGCGGAGGAGCTCGAGATCCTCTCGCACCTCTCCATCGCGCGGCTGCCGCACGGCACGGATCCGCTGCACCCGGGCTACCTCACGCTGCGCGTGACCGGCCTCGACGTGCAGCTCGTGAACGGCCTCGGGGCGACGAACGGCAACCCGAGCGACCCGTTCGCGACGACGGGGACCACCAACGGGCTCGGGAACCTCTTGATCGGCTACGGGGAGGCGTCCGGCGGATCGCACGCGGTCCAGCTCGGCAGCTCCTGGGCGGGCTCCTTCGGCACGCTCGCGGCGGGGCAGGGCAACTACGTGCAGTCCCCCTATGCAGCCGCGGTCGGCGGACACGAGTCGATCGTCAACCGTCCCGGCTCCGTGATCGCGGGGGGCTCGGAAGGCGAGACCCTGGGCGAGAACGCGGTGCTCACGGGCGGCCACCAGAACTGGGCGGGCGGGGAGAGCGCGGTCGTCCTCGGTGGACGCGGCGGCCTCGCCTACGCGGACCGCTGCGTGCTGGGCGGAGGCTGGCGCAACACGATCCACCCCGGCGGGCTCGACGCCTACATCGCGGGAGGGCAGGACGGGCAGATCTCCGGGCGCGGCGCGGCCGTCGCGGGAGGCTACCTGTCGAACGCCACCGCCACCGTGGGCTTCGTGGGCGGAGGCCACGGCAATGCGGCCGGCGGCGCGGGCGGAACGACCGTGATCGGCGGCTACCAGAACTTCGCGTTCGAGGACTACTCGACCGTCGTCGGCGGCCAGACGAACACCGCCTACGGCGTCTACGGTGTCGTCGTCGGCGGGGTGAACAACACCGTCGGCGGTACCTACTGCGTCGTCGTCGGAGGTCGGGACAACCAGGCGGGGACCTGCAGCGGCAACAACTGCGACCCGGGCAACACTGTCCAGGGCGGCGACAACAACCGTGCGGTGTACGTCTTCGGCCCGATCGACTACTCCTCCTACCAGAGCATCTCCGGGGGCCGGGACCGCACGATGAACGTGGTCTGCTCGCTCGCGCTCTTCGGGGAGAAGCCGATCTGGCGCGCCGGTGGGGAGTACCGGTGCGCGCCGCCCCCCTAGGGAGAGCCGGCGGCTCCGGAGCGAGGGAATCCGCCCGCCTCGAGGCGGTTCGTGACGCTGCCCCCGGAAGGCGCTCCTCTCCGGGAGGGCCGTCGACGAAGAAACCGGGGTCCGGAGAGCGTCCTCGGCAGGACGACTCCCGGACCCCGGTCCCCCTCGGGGCTCTCTCCTAGTAGCCGACGCGCAGGTCCTGGGCGTTCGACAGCGCGAACGGGGTCGTGCCCAGGAAGTGAACGGCCTGGGTGTAGGCGATCCTGCCCACGAGCGAGCAGTCGTTCGGAATGGTGGACTGGAACAGCGCGAGCGGACCCGCGGTGATCGGGAGCCGGAACAGGATGGCTCCGCCTCCCAGGACGACCTGACCACCGGCGAGCGGGAGGGTGGCCGGGCTCGCGAACGCGAAGATCTGCGCGAAGGAATGCCCGGTGCTGCCGACGTCGACCACGCCCAGCCAGGGCTCCCCGACGACCGGGGGACCGGCCGTGTAGCTGAAAGGGTTCGGAGCGACGTTGAACGGGCTGGCGGCCGCACGGGTCGACGCGCAGGAGTTGGTGCGACCCAGGCGGAACCAGAGGTCCGTGTCGGTGACGGGCGAGCCGTTGAAGATGGCGCGGCCAGCGGCATAGGTGTTCGACCCGAAGTTGCTGGCCGAGACGGACATCCGCGGCCCGCCGGCGTGGACGACCTCGAGCACGTAGGGCGAGCCCGCCTGGAGCGGGACGGACGGCTCGAAGCGGAAGCGCCTCTTCGAGCTCGGGAGGCCCAGGATCTCCACGCTCAACGTGTCGCTCGTCCCGATGACGTTGCCGGTGATCGAGGTTTCGCGAATGCGGAGGAAGACGTTCCCCACGCCGGGGTCCTGGGTGTTGAGGAACAGCTCGACCACGTCCAGCGACGAACCGCTGGGCGTGAACTCCTGCCCGGTGGGGCCGGTGCCCGGGAACACGTAGCCGCCGGCGGGGAACGAGCCGCTCTCCTGATCGAGCTCACGGATGTTCTCCTGCGACCCCAGGCGGAACCACAGGTCGTCGGTGGGGCGCGGTGTGCCGAAGCTGATGGCGCGTCCCGAGGCGTAGGTGTCCGCGCCGAAGCCCGTCAGGAACACTCCCACGCGCGGGCCGCTCACGTGCACGACCTCGAGCACGTGCGTGGTGAAGATCCGCAGCGGAGCGGGCTGGGCGAAGAAGAAGCGTCGTCGCGTCCGGGGAAGGATGCTCGAGACCTCGACCGGAGCGCTCTCGCCGCGAATCGGCCCGTTGATGTCGCCCTCGCGGATCCGGACGAACACGGTCGCCGCTCCCGCGCTCTGGGTGTTCAGCTCCAGCTCGACGAGGTCGAGCGAACGCGTCGTCGGTACGAACTCCTGGCCGACGGCGTCGGCCGTCGGGACGACGAGCGCTCCGGCGGTGGGGAAGTCGTTCTCTTGCTCGGGGAGGTGGACCGGGTCGCAGTCCGCGCCCTCCCGGAACCAGAAGTCGTCGTCGGCGGAGGGAACGCCGCCGACGAGCGCGCGCCCGTCCGGGTAGGGGTCGCCTCCGAAGCCGGTGTAGAAGGCGGAGAGGTCGACGCCCCCCGCGTGCACGAGCTCGATCACGTGCGTGGCGCCCGGCGTCAGGGGAACCGGCTGCGCGAACCGGAAGAAGCGAGGCGAGACGGGCAGTCCACGAACCTCGACCGTCACGAAGTCGCTCGTTCCCAGGATGTCGCCGGTGAGGCTTCCCTTCCGGATCCGGACGAACGCGACCGCGGTTCCCGTGCTCTGCACGTTGAGGCGCAGCTCGACGGCCTCCAGGAAGCCGTGGTCCGGCACGAACTCCTGCCCGAGCGAGGCTCCGGCGCTGAGCACGGAGCCGCCGGAGGAGAACGCGTCGTTCGACTGGTCCGGGACCACGATCGGGCTGCGCGTCTGTCCGACGCGGAACCACAGGTCGGCCCCCGGCTGGACCAGCCCGTTCTGGATGGCGTCGCCGCTCGGGTAGTTGTCGGCACCGGCGTTGAACACGCCGACCGAGGACCCGCCGCCGTGCGCGACCTCGAGCACGTACAGGTTGCCCGGGACGACGGGGACGGGTTGGGCGAACGCGAACACGGGGGAGGAGAGCAGGGGGCCCGTGACCTCGACCCCGACGGTCGCGCTCGAGCCCACGACCCTGCCGGTGATGCTCCCTTCCCGGATGCGGACGAAGGCGTTCGCGCCGGGGCCCTGGGCGTTGACGCGCAGCTCCACCCGGTCGATCGAGGGCTCGTCCGGCACGAACTCCTGTCCGACCTGGGTGCCGGGCCCGACCACGTAGCCGCCGAAGTTCAGCGAGGAGTCGTTGTCGATGTCCCAGAAGCAGTCGCAGGGGCAGTCTCGTTGGCCCTGGGCCGGGCCCGAGAGAGCCAGGAGGAGGGCCAGGGGAAGGGCGGGCAGGAGCACGCGCGAGGCGTGCGGCGATCGGAGGGAGTCCATGCGAAATCTCGGGGCGGGTAGGGCCGACGGCGCGGGGAGAGGGGCGGAGAGGCACGTTCCTCGGGCCCAGAGAGAGACCCGCGCGGGGGCCGGGGGACTTTTCAGCAACCCCGCGGAAACTCCACTTCCTCAGCGCAGACCCGCCAGCCGGTCCTCGACCTCGCGCAGCAGAGCGCGGGAGGCGTGCTGGTCGGCGGCGAGCCGGTCGGTGCGCTCCCGCGCCGTCGCGAGGCGCTCCGCGGCCAGCTCCGGCCGCCCCTCCTCGAAGCGAGCCCAGGCCAGGAGCGCGGCCGCCTCGGCTCCGACCCGCGGATCCTCCTCGACCATCGCGGCCGGCTCGAGCACGCGGATCGCCTGGGACGGACGGCCCGCCCGCAGGTGGGCCTCGCCGCGCGCGAGCATCACCCGTGCGTCGTCCGAGTGCTCCTTCCCGAGGCCGTAGGCGAGCGCGTTGGCCTCGTCGATCCGCTCTCCGCCAGGCGTGCGCAGGATGCGGAAGGTGCGCTCGAGCAGGCCCTCCAGGGAACCGGAGCTCGCGCGGGCGAGGCGCAACGCTTCTCGCGCGACGGGATCGGAGTCCATCGCGGCGAGCTCCGCCTGGACGCGCTCGTGGTCGCCCAGCTCCTCGAGTCGCGCCTCGAACAGGGAGCGCGCCTCCGCCTCGTTCGTCCGCCCGGGCGCGAGCAGCGTCTGGCGGCGGCGCACGTCCAGGGTGTCCCACAGGCGCACGACGCCGTCGAAGGACCCGGAGGCGATCCGCTCCCCGTCCGGCGAGAAGGCCACCTGCACGTAGCCGCGCCCCGGCCCCTGGAGCGCGAGGACCCGCTCGCCGCGACGCAGGTCCCACAGGCCGCATCCGGACCACAGGGATCCCACGACCAGCCGGGTTCCGTCCGGGGAGATGTCCAGGTTGGCGACGTTGGAGAGGCGCGAGCCGAAGTCCTCCTGGACCTGGAGCGTCGTCGGCTCGCCGCGCTCGAAGTCCCAGGTGTGGGCTTCTCCTCGCACGCCTCCGATCGCGAGGCGCGGAACGTCCTCGGCGAAGCGGAGCGCGCAGACCTTGCCGTCCCGCGACACGGTTCGCCGGGCGACCAGCCGCAGCTCGTCGGTCGCGAACACGAGGACCTCGCCGCTCGCGCTTCCCACCGCGAGGAAGCGTCCGTCGCCGGAGCCGTCCATCTTCGTCGCTCCGGGAACCTCGAGCTCCTCGCCCGGTCGGTACGAACCGCCGTCCTCCGGCACACGCTCCCAGGTGACGACGCCGTGGTCCTTCACGAGTCCGAACAGGCGCTCGCCCTCCGCCGAGAACGTCAGCTGGTGGACGATCTCCCCGGTCGGGTTCGCGGGTTCCAGCACCGCCGCGACCGCGCCGGAGCGCAGATCCCAGCTGCGCACGCTTCCGTCGGAGTGGCTGACGAGCAGGTGCTCGCCGGCCGGTGCGAAGCGAGCGCCGTGGGCCGAGGGAGTCGCGCTGTGGAGCACCTGCAGTGCTGCGCCGGTCCTCGCGTTCCAGACGCGAATGGTCCCGTCCCGGCAGGTGGTCGCGAGGCGCTCCCCGGAGTCGTCGAACGCGAGGCTGAAGGTGTCGGCCAGGTTCCCGAGCAGGAGCTGGCGCCCGCCGGCGACCCGCGGGTCCCAGCGCCGGACCGTGCCCTCCTCGCCGCAGGACAGGATCGTCCCCGTCGGGAGGAAGGACAGGCCGTAGGCCTCGCGCGGATGTCCGCGCAGGGTGCGGACGATGAGGTCGCTGCCCGGGACCATCACCGACAGGGAGCCATCGCTCGCCGCCGAGACGATCGACTCCTCGTCGGGCGCGAAGCGCACCGCGTGCACCCAGCCGCGGTGCGTGACCCAGGCCCTGGCCTGCCGACCGCTCGTGAGGTTCCAGAGGCGGACCGTTCCGTCGCGTCCTCCGGAGACGAGCCAGCGGCCGTCCGCGCTCACGTCCATCGACTCGACTCCCAGGGTGTGTCCCTCCAGGGCGCGGAAGGAGCCCTGCTCCAGGTCGGTCACGCGAATCGACCCGCCGCGATGCCCCGTCACGAGGGCCTTGCCGTCCGGCGTGACCGCCAGGCAGTCCACCGGGCGCGGCAGCGTGAGGGAGAAGAGCTCGGTCTGCAGCTTCGCGTCGAAGCAGTGCACCTCGCCGTTCAGCAGGCCCACGAAGGCGCGCTCGCCCGTCGGATCGTGGGCGACGCTCTCGACGTCGACGCCCGCGCTCCAGGTGCCGACGGCGACGGGCTCGCCCTCCAGCGACCAGGCCTGCACGGTGTGCGAGGCCCCGGTCAGCAGGCTCGTTCCGTCGGAGGCGAGCGAGAGCCGCGCCGGGAAGCCTCCCTTCGTGGGGACGCTCCAGGTCGCCGCGGAGTCGAGCCGGTGGACCTCGAGCTCTCCGCTCAGCACGAGGAAGGCGAGCAGGTCGCCGTCCCGAGACACCTCGAGCGCCCGGATCGCACGCGGGCGGCGCGCGAGCAC
>CAZDYS010000221.1:0-6767 GCA_964509445.1 uncultured Planctomycetaceae bacterium | reverse complement strand
CTGGTCGTTCTTTTTCTCTTGTCTGCTGCCGTGTTGCCTTCTTCCAGGTCTCGCCGCCGTCGCGCGAGCGGAACACGCCGCCGTTCTCGTTCTCGACGATCGCGTAGAGGTTCTCCGGGTCGCTGCGCGAGACGTCGATGCCGCTGATCCCCCACACCCCGTCGGGGAGGCCGGGGTTCCCCGTGAGCTCGGTCCAGGTGTCCCCGCCGTCGGTGCTCTTCCACAGACCGGACCCCTCGCCACCGCTCTCGAGGCTCCAGGGCGTGCGGTTGACGTTCCAGAACGACGCGTACAGGACGCGCGGGTTGGTCGGGTCCATGACGAGCTCGACGCAGCCCGCCTCGCTGTTCACGAAGTGCACACGCTCCCAGGTCGCGCCGCCGTCGCTCGTGCGGTAGACGCCCCGCTCCTCGTTCGGTCCGTACAGGTGTCCGAGCACGGCGGCGTAGGCGAGGTCCGGATCGCGCGGGTGGATGCGAATGCGCGGGACGTGGCGCGAGTCGGGCAAGCCGACGTGCGTCCAGGTCGCGCCGGCGTCGACGGACTTCCACACGCCCTCACCGTGGGACACGTTGCCGCGCAGCGTCTTCTCGCCCCCACCGACGTAGACCACGTTCGGGTCCCACTCGCTCACGGCGACGGCTCCGATCGAGCCGCCGAAGAACCCGTCGGAGACGTTCTCCCAGGACCGACCGGCGTCGGTCGTCTTCCAGACCCCCCCGCCGGTCGCACCGAGGTAGTAGGTGTCACGGTCCTGCGGGAGGCCGGTGACGGCGGCGGAGCGACCCCCGCGGTAGGGGCCGACCTCGCGCCAGGATAGGCCCTCGAACCAGACGGGATCGAGGTCGCCGCCTCCTTCGTCCTGGGCGAACCCGGTCGAGGCACAGGAGGCGAGAGCGGCGAGGGCTCCGAGGAACGGGAGGACGGACCGAGCGGTGCGGGAGGTGAACATGGGCGCATGGTACGGGCTGGAGGCCCTGGGACGGCGACCCTGTTGCGGCCTGCGCCCGGCCCGGACGGCGACCAGGAGCAGCGCGCGAAAGAGGAGCTCGACCGCCGCCGCGGTCCACCGCTCGGGAGTCGGGTGGACTCGTGGCCGGGGGCTCCTCGGAGCCTTCGAGGCGAGGCCGGACGCCGAGCGCGAGACGGTCTCGCCTCGCGCTCTACGTGCCGACTCGGCTCACTCGATCGTGACCGGCGCTCCGTTCTCCGACTGGAGAACGATGGGACCTTCCAGCCGGACGCCTCCGCTGGACACCGGATAGGAACCCGGCGCCATCAGGATGGGAATGACCCCGGCGCGGGACGTGTGACTCGGGGCGATCGGCGGACGAGCGTTGTACATCTGTACCCAGCCGACGGCTTGCGCGAGTCCCGCCACCCCGGAGAAGCGCGATCCCGGAGTGCCGTACTGAAGGAGCGGGTTGGCGACGTTCGTCGCGTACATCGGATAGGGCGGGTGGAAGCGCCGACGGAGAGCGAGGAAGCCCGAGTCCGACACGCAGTTCGTCGAGGGGAAGTTGAACCCGTTCGCGTAGGCATCGTCCCAGTCTCCCTGCTCGAGGATGGGGATGCAGCCCGGCCCCGTGAGGCCGGAGGGGTAGTAGCGAGCCATGTGCCGATCGCCCAGATCCAGCAGCGAGGCGTCCTCGTCGTCGCTGTTCCAGATCACGCGACCGGACGCGTTCACCCCCGTCCCCCGGCGGAAGAACTGGCCTCCTGAGTTGCCCTGGTAGACCATATGAACGATGACGTGCTTCCCGCGACGAACGAGCTCCTGCACGGAGGGCCAGCGCCCATCATCCGGAGCCGGCGCGGTGAACTCCGTCTCCCGGTAGATGTTCGAGAACCCGAGCTCCGCGAGGATGATGGACTCCACGTTCGCGTCGTGTGTCTCGGGCGGAAGGTCATCCCAATCGTCACAGGGTCCGACAGCGTCCCCGAGCTCGATGTTGAGGAAGAACAGTCCGTCCTGGAACCGGCGCGTGCCCTTGATCTCGCTCAAGGCCTGCTTGAGCGTGCGCGTTCCAACGGTCGTGCAGTCGTGGAAGATCTCGTAGCGATCGTCGGGATCGGTCTGCCCTTCGTTGTTGAAGCGAACATCGAGCTCGATCTCCCAGACGTTGTAGAAGTCGAGCTGCGCGGACAGCGTGGCCGTTCGGGCGTAGGAGTTGTGGCTCGAGTAGTACTGGTGCCTGTTGGCGCGCGGCTCGAGCTCCGGAATCGCGTCGAAGGCCGGCAACTGGCCAGACTGGATGCTCGCGAGGACCGCGAGCGCCAGGAAGGCAGGGAGTGCTCGTCGCGTGTTCATCGGGTGGGCCCTCACTGCAGGTTGACCAGCACGAGAACCAGACCGGTGCCCTCGTCGAGCGAGGTCATGGCCTTGCCGATCACCGCTCCGCTGGAGAGGACCGAGTCGGTCGCCTTCATCGCGTGCCCCGCGAGACCGGCGGTCGTGAGCCGGTCACCGGGGACGATCGCTCCGTTCTCCGCGCTCGCGCGAACGTAGACGCGACCGGTCATCGCGACGGGCACTTCCCCGTCCATCACGCCTTCTTGCCCGAGGCAGATACCGGCTTCGACACCTCCGGCGCCGGAGACGATGCCCGCGACCTTGGCATCGTAGGCCGTGGCGGAGACCGCCAGATCGCCGGGGCGCTCGGGATCGATGACCAGCACGGTTCCCGGCTCCACGTCGCCCTCACGTACATCGAAGCGCTCCACGATGTCGGCCCCTCCGCGGATGGTGAGGGCTCCGTTGACGTCGAGCATGGACGCGGGCGTCGTGGTGCCGATGCCGACGCGCTGGTCCGTGTCGATGTGGATCGCGACCTGATTGTCGGTCAAGAGCGACATCGGCGTCGGACTCGCGCCCGGAAGGCCGCTCGAGATCTTGAACGTGTTGGCCCCATCGTAGTAGCCGACGTACCCCTTGACCGATCCACCGTCCTGGCTGAACTCGATGCGGGCGTGATCGAACTCGTCGGTGTCGTCCGAATCGGCAAAGAGCGAGATGACCGAGCTGCGGTCGCTCTGCATGAGGAGATCGTCGTCGAAGCGAACGGTGCCCGTGACGTGCAACGGCGCGAGCGGATTGAGGTTGCGAATCCCCACGTTTCCGCCCGGCTCTTGAAGAACGAGGTCCAGCGGTTGACCGCTCGAGTAGTCGTAGCCGTAGAGCTGCCCGACTCCGTCTGGAGCGTCTTCCGTGAACATCCGCAGGCCCGCCCCCGTGCTCGAAGCGAAGCCGCCTGCGTCCTCCTTGATCCACAGACTGCCCGAGACCTCGACGGCGGGGAGGTTGCCGTCGTTGCTGTGGCTCACCGTCCCGGTGCTCGTCGAGACGTCCGCGCCGACGAGCGAACCGTCCAGGACGTCCGCACTGTCCACTTCGTCCGCGTTGTCGTTGACGTACAGCTGGTCGAGGCCGAACGCCATGCGCGGCGCAGGCGCCCTGGGAGCTGCAGCTCCGCCCGCCCCTCCGGCTCCGAAGGAACCCGACGGTGCGGTCGCGACACCACGCGAGGAGGATCCCGAGTTCCCGCCCACACGCTGACCGTCACGCGTCGCCACCGGAGCGATGGTGCCCTCCGCGGACACGATCGACGAGGTCGCGGCCGGCGGGAGAGCGAGCACGGGGCCCGCAGTGGTCTGACCCTCTTGCTGGAACCCGTAGCTCTCGGCCCAGAACAGGAGGTCGGAGCTCTCGTTGTGGACGATCAGCTCTTTCCGGCCGTCTCCGTCGAGATCGAGGAGCTCGGCGGAGCGACCGACTCCGTTCTCGCTCAGACCGAGGCGTTCGGTCGCATCGACGAATCGACCGGTACCGTCTCCGACCAGAGCGAAATCCGCGCCCGGCGTGACCAGGTAGAGATCGGTCAGGCCATCGCCGTCGAGATCCCCGACCAAGGCGTCCGTGACCCGTGTCGCCGGCAGCTCCTGCGGAACGGCGACGAAGCCTCGCCCCCCCGATCGCACCTTCACGACCAGACGTCCGTCCGCCTGCTGCACGAGCAAGTCGAGCGATCCATTCCCGTCGAGATCCAGCAGGCGCGTCGAGAGCGGAGCCTCCTCCTGCGAGGTTCCTTGGCCCTCGGACCCCTCGGCCGAGGCGAAGGGAGCCAAACCCCACAGGGCAATCGGAAGCAGTTGCCAGGAGCGGCCCAGGATTCGAGCGAGGCGGGTGGAAGCTTGGTGTTTCTTCATGGCGGAACGTGTTGCGGTGGCGCTGGTTCGAGGGAAGGCCGGGCCCGAGAAGGCCCTCGGGCCAAGCCGTCAACGCGAACGACGTCAACCGCCCAGGGACCCTGACACGGTTTCCCGGAATGCCCTCGGGGGCCCCTTTCGCGAGTTCCTGTCAGGGGACGGAGTCGAAGGACGTGTTGCCCGCTGGAACGCTTGCGGCCCCTTTCGCCGCCCCCGGCCGATCCGTCGCGAACGGCTGCCGCCCCGTCCGGAAAGTCCTTCCCGCCTCTCCCTCGGGACCTCGGGACCGGGCGCGCCCGCGGAACGAGCCTCTACACTGGGGTTCGTGAGCGGTCTCGAAGACGAACGGGCCATCGTGCGACGAGCGATCTCGGGAGACACGGGCGCCCTCGGGGCCCTGCTCGAGAAGCACGAGCCACGGCTGCGGCGCATGGTGGCGCTACGCCTGGACGAGCGGCTGCGGGGCCGCGTCGACCCGGCCGACGTCGTCCAGGAGTGCTACACCAAGCTCTTGGCGACGCTCGAGCGGTTCCTCCAGAAGGACGGCCTCTCGTTCTTCGTGTGGCTCCACCTCGAGACCGGGGACCACCTCCGCGACGTGCACCGCCGTCACCTGGCCGCGCAGGCCCGGGACGTTCGCGCCGAGGTGCCGCTGTTCGTGCACGGCGGCTCGGGAGCCAGCTCCTTCGCGCTGACCAGCGCGATCCTGGATGGACGCAACACGCCCTCCCGGGCCGCGATCCGGGACGAGCAGCGGCAGCAGCTCCTCGAGGCGGTCGAGGAGATGAAGGAGCTCGACCGAGAGGTCCTCATGCTGCGGAGCTTCGAGCAGCTCACGAACAAGGAGGTCGCGCAGGTCCTCGGCGTCACCGAGTCGACGGCCACGCTGCGCTACGTGCGCGCGCTCGAGCGACTGCGCGAGACGCTCGTGCGGCTCGAGCTGGCTCCCGAAGGCTCCGGATGAGCGCGGGCCCGGAAGACGAAGCGGTCGAGCTCCTGCTGGGCGAGCTCCTGGAGGAGTTCCAGGAGCAGCGACGGGCCGGACACGCCCCTTCGGTCGAGGAGTTCGTGGCGCGCCACCCCGCACACGCGGGCCGGATCCGTTCTCTCTTCGAGACGGTCGATCTCCTGGAGGGCGCGGCTCCCGAAGAAGCGTCCGCCGTCGGCACGCCCCTGCGCGACGCAGCCCTCGGCATCGAGCGGATCGAGAACTACGTGATCGATCGGGAGCTCGGGCGCGGCGGGATGGGCGTCGTCTTCCTGGCCCACGACGAGGAGCTCGGACGAAGGGTCGCGCTGAAGCTGCTCCCGCTGCACGCGACGCTCGATCCGCGGTTCCTGGAGCGCTTCCGGCTGGAGGCGCGTGCAGCCGCCGGACTGCAGCACCCGCACATCGTCCCGGTCCACGGCGTCGGCGAGCAGGACGGCCTGCACTACTACGTGATGCGCTTCATCGAGGGCGACTCGCTGGACGCGGTCGTCGCGCGCCTGCGCACGATGTCGGAGCGGGACGAGGCGCCGCAGGAGGACCCTCCCTCCACGCTGGCCCACCGGCTGCTGACGCGAGAGCTCTCCTCGGAGTCCGGCGCCTCCGGCGCAACGGATCCGGCGGGCACCGCCGCGCCCCGGCCGGAAGCGAGCGACTCCCTCCCCGCCGTCCGGCCCGACGTGTACGTCCGGAACGTCGCGCGCATCGGTGCCCAGGTCGCGGAGGCGCTCGCCTACGCGCACGGCCGCGGTGTACTGCACCGCGACATCAAGCCCGCGAACCTCCTGCTCGACGCCAGCGGACACACCTGGGTCACCGACTTCGGCCTGTGCAAGACGGCCGGCGGCGAGGAGATCACGCGCACCTCGGACTTCGTCGGCACGCTCCGCTACATGGCACCGGAGCAGTTCGACGGCCGGTCGGACGTCCGCAGCGACGTGTACGAGCTGGGCATCACGCTCTACGAGCTCCTGACGCTGCGACCGGCGTTCCCCCAGAGGGACCGCGCGGAACTCGTTCGCACGATCCTGGAGCGCGACCCGCCCCGACCGAGGAAGGTGCGTCCGGGCCTTCCGCGCGACCTCGAGGCCATCGTCCTGCACGCCACCGCGAAACTGCCGGAGGAGCGCTACGGCACCGCCGACGCCTTCGCCCAGGACCTGCGCGCGTTCCTCGACGGCCGCCCGGTCCAGGCGAGTCCGCCGAGCGTCCTGCACCTCGTGCGCCTGGCGGTGCGCCGCAACCGGCTCGCGGCGGCCACGGCCCTGCTCGCGGGCGTCGTCCTGTTGCTCGGAGTCGTGCTCTATCTCCAGGGCTTGAGCCAGGCCCGGGACGAGCAGGAGCGACAGCTCTACGCCGCCTCGATCGCGGCCGCCGCGGCGGGCGTCGCGACGGACCAGAGCGCTGCGAAGCTGCACCTCGAGCGCGCCCCCGCACCGCTGCGCAACTGGGAGTGGAGCCACCTGGACGCGCAGCTCGACGACAGCCTCGAGGTGCTCGCGCGCCGCCCGCGTGCGATCCGGGCGCTCGAGGTGTCTCGGGACGGCAACCTGCTCGCCTTCCTCGTGCTGAG
>CAZDYS010000220.1:0-6770 GCA_964509445.1 uncultured Planctomycetaceae bacterium | reverse complement strand
TTCGACGACTTCGGGGAGTTCGACGACTTCCAGGACGAGGACGAGTTCGGGGAGTTCGACGACGAGGAGGAGTACGGGACCTACGACCCGCTCGAGGGCTTCAACCGCGGCGTGCACTGGTTCAACGACCGGTTCTTCCGCTGGGTCCTGGATCCGGTGGCACGGGGCTGGCGGTGGATGACGCCCGACGGGTTCCGGATCGCGCTGGCGCGGAGCTTCACCAACGCGACCACCCCGGTCCGGGTGATCAACGGGCTCCTGCAGCTCGAGCTCGGGAAGACCCTCGCCGAGTTGGGACGTTTCGCCATCAACTCGACGGTAGGGGTCCTGGGATTCTTCGATCCGGCCGATGCATGGCTCGGCTGGACGGCGCCGCCGCCCGAGGACTTCGGACAGACCCTGGCAACGTACGGAGTGGGTGAGGGATTCCCCCTGGTGCTGCCCTTCCTGGGCCCCATGAACCTGCGCGACGCTTTCGGGCTGCTCCCGGACTCCTATTTGAACCCCTCCTTCTACTTCCTCTCCACGGAGGCGGGGCTGGGGTTCACGGCGGTCCGCACGGTCAACACCACCTCGCTGAACATCGGGCAGTACCAAGTGCTCACGCAGGACGCGCTCGATCCCTACGTGTACCTTCGAGACGCCTACCAGCAGAACCGGCAGAAACAGATCGATGAGTAACCTCCTTTGCTCCGGCCTGGCGCTCGCCCTGATCTCCCTCGGCGCGCCGCTCCCGTTCGCGACCACCGCGCTTCCGCCCACGGTGCCCTCCGCGGAGGACACCCGCGTCGACGACAAGGAAGAGATCACGCAGATCGCGCAGAGCTCGATCGACCGCATGCTCGAGCTCCTGCAGGACGAGAAGATCACGCCCAAGGCGCGCCGCGAGGGCGTCAAGGACGTGATCGACCAGCTCGTCGACCTGGAGCTGCTCGGCCGTCTCGCTCTCGGGAGCAAGCGCTGGGGCAAGATCAGCGACGCGCAGAAGAAGTCCTTCAGCTCGCTGTTCGTCGAGACCGTGCGCCAGTCGGTCTTCGAGCAGCTGGAGCTCTTCACGGACGAGAAGGTGGAGCTCGGGAAGCCCGAGCCGATCAAGACGTCCGGCTCGCCGAAGTACCGCGTGCTCGCGTGGATCGTGTCGAACGGGCAGCGCACCGAGCTCGCGCTCCTGTTCGCGAAGCGCGAGGCCGGCTGGCGCGTCTACGACCTGGAGGTCGAGGGCATCAGCCAGCGCAAGTCCTACGGCAACGAGTACGCCGACTTCCTGAAGCGCAAGTCGTTCGACGACCTGCTCGCGAAGATGCGGGAGAAGGTCGAGGCCGCCAAGGAGCGCATGGCCAAGGCGGACGCCAAGGCCGCCGGGTAGACCGCCCTGGGACTCGCCAGCCTGTACTCCCGGACGATCCTCGCGTTCCCGCGGGTCGTCCTCGCGGTCCTCGTCGCGGTCGCCGGCCTGCTCGTGCTCGGCGCGCGAGAGTTCTCGCTCGACGCCTCCGCGGACTCGCTCGTCCTCGAGGGCGACGAGGACCTGCGCTTCTCGCGCGAGATCGACGAGCGCTACGGCGGGGAGTCGGCGCTCTTCGTGACCTACGCGCCGGAGGGCGACCTCCTGGCGGAGGAGACCCGCGCGCGGCTCGCAGCGCTGCGCGGTGAGCTGCAGGCGCTGCCGCGCGTCTCGGCCGTCACGACGCTGCTCGACGTCCCGCTGCTGCGGAACCCGCCGGTCTCGCTCGCGGACCTCGAGGCGAACCTGAAGACGCTTGAGCACCCGGAGGCCTCCATCGAGCTGGCCCGCGACGAGCTCGAGACCAGCCCGATCTACCGCGAGCTGATCGTCAGTCGGGACCTCAGCGCGACCGCGATGCAGGTCGAGTTCGCGAAGGACCCCGAGCACGAAGCGCGGTTCGAGAGCGTCCAGGAGCTGGTCCGCAAGAAGCTCGAGACGGGGCTCTCCAAGGACGAGACGAAGGAGCTCGCCGCTCGACGGCGGAGCTACAAGGAGTCGCGCGAGCTCCAGCAGGCCAACCTGCACGAGGACATCGCCTCGATCCGCGCGATCCTGGACGAGTACCGCTCCGACGCGGAGATCCACCTCGGCGGCGTGCCGATGATCGCGGACGACATCGTGTCGTTCCTGCAGTCCGACATCGTGGTCTTCGGCACGGGCATCCTGCTGCTCCTCTGCGCCACGCTGTTCTGGGTGTTCCGCGGGCTGCGCTGGGTCGTGCTGCCGCTGTTGTGCTGCGTCTACTCGGGGCTCGCGATGGTCGGCGTGCTCGGGTGGGTCGGCTGGCAGGTGACGGTGGTCTCCTCCAACTTCATCTCGCTGCAGCTCATCTTCACCCTGTCCCTCGCGATCCACATCATCGTGAGGCTGCAGGAAGGGCTGCGCACCGAGCCCGAGCTGTCCTACTTCGAGCAGGTGCAGGAGGCCGTTCGCCGCACGTTCGTCCCCTGCCTGTACGCGTCGCTCACCACCGTGGCCGGCTTCACGTCGCTGACCCTGTGCGACATCCTCCCGGTCGTGCAGTTCGGGCAGATGATGACGATGGGCATCGCGGTCTCCCTCGTCGTGACGTTCGTGCTGTTCCCCACGGGGATGCTGGCTCTGCCGGCCGTGGACAAGGCCGTGGCCGCGAGCCCCCAGCGCTGGCTCACGCGCTTCCTCGCCCAGGTGACCGAGAAGCGTGGGGGGCTGGTCCTCGCGACCGCCGGGCTCGTCGCGGTGCTGACCGTGGTCGGGATCCTGCGGCTGCGCGTCGAGAACAGCTTCATCGACTACTTCAAGAAGAGCTCCGAGATCTACCAGGGGATGGAGTTCATCGACCGCAAGCTCGGCGGGACGACCCCTCTGGACGTGGTGCTCGAGTTCGGCGCTCCCGAGGACGTCGCGGAGCTCGAGGAGGAGGAGGTCCCGAGCGAGTTCGACGAGTTCGAGGAGCAGGGCGAGGGCGACGACGCCTTCGGCGACTTCGACGAGTTCGAGGAGGAGGACTTCTCCGAGGACGAGTTCGCGGAGTTCGAGGACGACGAGTTCGGCGAGTTCGAGGACGAAGCGTCCTCCGAGCCCGACGACACCTACTGGTACACGACCACCAAGCTCGAGCGCGTCCGGCAGGTCCACGACTACCTGGACGGCCTGGACGCGACCGGCAAGGTGATGTCGCTCGAGGTGCTCACGGAGATCGGACGGCAGGCCAACGACGGGGAGAACCTCGACGACCTCCTGACCGCGGTGCTCTACAGCCGGCTGCCGGACGAGGTGCGCGCGATCCTGGTGACGCCCTACGCCTCGGTCGAGCACGAACAGGCGCGGCTCAACGTGCGGATCAAGGACTCCCTGCCCGGGCTCGAACGCGACGCCCTCCTGAAGCAGATCCGGCGCGAGCTCGTCGAGGAGGTCGGTCTGGAGGAGGACGAGTTCCGCCTGACCGGACTGATGGTGCTCTACAACAACATGCTGCAGAGCCTGTTCCAGAGTCAGGCCAGCACCGTGGGCTGGACCCTGGCCGCGCTGCTGGGGATGTTCTGGCTCCTGTTCCGCTCCCTGCGGATCGCCGTGATCGCCGTGCTGCCGAGCCTCCTGTCGTCGCTCGTCGTGTTGGGCGTGATGGGCCTCGGCGGGATCCCGCTCGACATCATGACGATCACGGTGGTCGCGATCAGCACGGGCATCGCCGTCGACGACACCATCCACTACCTGCACCGCTTCGAGCACGAGCTGCAGAGCGACGGCGACTACGTGGCGACGATGCACCGCTGCCACGGCAGCATCGGCAACGCGATGTACTTCACGACGATCGCGATCACGCTCGGGTTCTCGATCCTCGCGCTGTCGAACTTCGTGCCGAGCATCCTGTTCGGTCTGCTCACGGCGCTCGCGATGGTGATCGCGCTGGTCTCCTCGCTGACGCTGCTGCCGCGCCTGATCCTGCTCCTGAAGCCGTTCCGGTACGAGCCCGCCCAGGGCTGAGCGCGGTCCGCGGTCCGGTCAGCTCCGCTCCGCGAGCAGCTCGCGCGCTGCCAAGAGTCCGCTGGTCCAGGCTCCCTCCACGCGCAGCCCGGCACAGCCGTCGCCGCAGACCGTCAGGCCCAGGTTCGCGTCTCGCAGGAAGCCGCGCGGGACGCGCTCGGGCGCGGAGCGCGCGAAGCGCCAGCGGAAGCCCTGCTGGTGCGCGCGCGGCGGGAGCTCGGTGCGCGCGAGGTGCTCGAGGGCCGACACGAGCTCCTCGGTCCAGGTCTCGGGGGGCTCGAAGAAGCGCTCCTCGGACCAGTCCGGGTCGGCGTGCAGCACCCAGGACTCGCCGTCCGGGCGGCCCGGCTTGCTCGTGTTGCGGGCGATCCAGGCCAGCGGGGAGTCCTCGACGAAGGAGCCGTCGAAGGGGACCTCGAGGCGTCGCTCCAGTCCGAGCAGCACGGCCAGGCAGGGGGACGGTAGGAGCTCCTCGACCGCCCGCCGCAGCAGGCTCCCGTCGGGGAGCAGGGCGGCGGTCTGCGGCGGGGGAGGCGTGAGCACGACCTCCTCGAACTCTCCGCGGCTCGTTCCGTCCTCGTCACGGAGTTCCCAGCGCTCCCCGGTCCGTTCGAGGGCCGTGATGCGCGTGGAGCTCCGCACGTCGAGCGTGCTTGCGAGGGCGCCCGCGAGCGCGCTCATGGTCGGGACGCCGACCCAGCGCGTCTCGTCGGTCGCGACCGCTCGAACCTCGGAGCCGTCGCCGCGCAGCGAGACCAGGGTCGCCTCCCAGGGAGCGAGCACGCCCGCCGCGGCCAACTCCTCGACCTGCGCGCGGAACTCCTCGCCGCGCGCCGTGAAGTACTGCGCGCCGTGGTCGAACGAGAAGTCGCCCTCGCGTCGCGTGGAGATGCGTCCGGCCGGACGCCGCCCCTTGTCGAACACCTGCACCGAGAGTCCCCCGCTCGCGAGCTCTCGCGCGGCCGTGAGTCCCGCGACTCCGGCTCCGATCACCGCGACGCGACCACTCACGCGGCGCCCTCCCGGAGCCTCACGACGCGACCTGCCCGCGGGTCGACGCGAACGCTCTCGCCGTCCTCGAGCGCGCCGAAGGCCCCGACGCAGTTCACGACCGCCGGCGTCCCCAGCTCGCGCAGCAGGATGGACGCGTGGCTCAGCTCGCCGCCGAGCTCCGCGACCACGGCTCCCACGCGGCCGAACAAGACGCCCCAGGCGGGCTCGAGCGCCGGGACGACCAGGACGTCCTCTCGACCGAGACGTGCGCCGGGTCCGGACAGCACGGCTGCGAGGTCGTCGGCGCGCAGGACGCGACCCTCGACGACGTCGCCCCCGAGTCCCACGCCCTCCCACTCCTCGATCCTCTCCGAGGGCGAGTCGTCCTGGCGGCGGGCGGCCTCCTCGACGGCGGACAGGTGCGCGGTGCTCGGAAGCACGAGCTCGCGTGTCGCCGCCCATTCCTCTCTGCGTCGCGCCGCGCGCGGACCCCGGTCCGTCTCGGAGACGTCCTCGCCGGTCAGGAAGAACACGTCGTCCTCGCTCGGGAGCTCGCCGGCCTCGACGGCGCGGCGGGCCTCTTCCAGGATCCGCTTCCGCAGCTCCTGCCAGCGCTTCATCAGCTCGTCGCGGAACGCCTCGCGCCGCCGCTCGAACCAGTACAGCGGCCCGCTGCCGCTGCGCACCTCGCGCTCGGGCTCCGGGGCGCCGGTTCGCAGGTCCTCCAGCAGCACGTCGCGCAGCTCGCGGAAGCGCGGGTGACGCGGATCGCTCTCGAGCGGGCCGCGGTGACCGAAGCGCTCGAGCCAGCGGTCCAGGGCGTCGGAGCGCTGGTCGGGCGCGACGCGCCGCAGGGCCTCGTACTCCCGTCCCATCACCCCGGTCACCACGTTCGCGGCCGCGGTGAAGCCGAGTGCACGACGCACGCGCTGGACGCCCGCCAGCGCACCGCCGAGCGCGAAGTTCACGCCCAGCGCCGTCGCGAGCCCGTCCACCGTCACCTCGAAGAGATCCGCGAGGTCGCGCGCGGAGTCGAGCTTCTCGTCGAGCGCGCGCAGCTCGCGCTCCATGCCCAGCACGCGCCGGACGTTCTGCACCTGCAGGCGGATCAGCTCGACGCCGCTCGCGAGGAAGCGCGGCCACAGGATCTTCGCGTCGCGCGGATCGTCGGCGAGGCCGCCGACGCCCTCGGTCACGAAGGTGCGCGGGAGACCCCAGTGGTCCATCAGACGGAAGAACGCGCTGAAGTCCATCCACGCGCGGCCGGCGGCGACCTGCGCGTAGCGTTCGTCCCACTCCGCGACGCAGGGCGCGGCGCGCGCGAACGTGAGGAAGGAGGCGGCCCCGGCCCGCTCCAGGGCGGAGACGATCCAGGGGCTCGGCGCCGGGCCGAGGATCTCGCGGTGGTTCGCGAGGCTGACCAGCGGGTCCCGGCGCACCGCGAAGGGGGCGCGGCGGACCTGCAGCAGCACGAAGCCCTGCTCGTCCTCCGCCCACTCCAGGTCGAGGCGGTCGAGCTCCCGGAACGAGCGACCCAGGCGTTCGAGCCAGCGGCTCCAGGCGTCGCTCCGCGCGAGCTGTCCGCGCTCGACCGTTCCGCGCGCCTCCCCGGCCGTGAGCGCGCGGTTGTCTCCGGCGGCCCAGCTGCGCTCGAAGTGGAAACCGTCGAAGAACGCGATGCCGGCCCGCTGTGCGTCGACCCAGGGCTGCAGGACGACCGCACCGCGCCGGACCCCGCGCTCGCCGCGCGTCAGGGACGCGACGACGCGCGCCCGGGCGGCCGCGCGCGCGGCCTCGGCCGCGC
>CAZDYS010000219.1:0-6786 GCA_964509445.1 uncultured Planctomycetaceae bacterium | reverse complement strand
GCCTCCTGGAGCGGATCCCCGGCGCCCGTGCCCACGCGGCTGGCGGCCCCCGGCTGGACAACACCTCGAGCCTGTTCCTCCCGGGAACGGACGGGGAGCTCCTGTTGGCCAGCCTCGCCGCCGAGGGGCTGGCGGTCTCCGGCGGTGCCGCCTGCAGCGCGCGCACCCGCGGCCCGTCCCCGGTCCTCCTCGCGATGGGGCTGAACGAGATCGAGGCCTCGACGACGGTGCGTTTCTCCCTCTCGCGGGAGACCACGGCGGAAGAAATCGAGCACGCGCTGGAACTCGTCGCGCGCGTTCACGGCGAGCTGGCCGGCCTCCCGGCCTGAATCCGCGTTCGGCCCGCCGTCGCGGGGAAAAACCGAGGACCCGAGGGGAAGGAACCGGGTCGCGCGACGTCCGCTCCGGGTCCCCCCCCGCCCGCCCGGCGAACGCCGCCGCGCACCCGGCTCCCGACTCCGCCCGGGAGCGCCGCCTCCGCTACCATTCGGGGGTAGACTACGTAGCACGCGCCAGAGTCCTCCCAGGGCTCCCAACGCGCAACCCACGACGCCATGCGACGACCTCTCGCAGTCCTGATCCTCGTTCTCGGAGCGATCGCCTCGCTCCTCTTCGCCCTGGATGCCCTGTTCGGCGGGGAACGCGCCGCAGGCACCAGCGTCAACCCCGGCTACGTCGTCAAACCGACCCAGGAGCCCGCCGAGAGCGCTCCTCTCGAGGCTCCGCTCGCGGTGGCCGAGAACCTGGAGGAGTCCTCGACCCGGGTCGTGGCCGGCCCCGAGCCGGGCACGGACCGCGGCGCGCTGACGGGCCAGATCCGCGGCTTCGTCGAGGACGAGCTCGGCGCTCCCGTAGCCGAGGCCACGGTCAGCCTGGTCCGCGGGCGGATCCCGCGCGGCCCGCTGGGCAGCATCGGTAACCGGCGCCCGCCGAAGATGTTCGCCGAGGTCACCACGGGTCCCGACGGGACCTTCCGCTTCGACGGACTCCAGCCGGACAAGAAGTGGAGCATCAAGGTCACCCACGCCAGCTACAACGCCGGCGTGATCAACGGCATCGACGTCCCGGCCGAGGGCGGCATCGACGAGCGCGTCACCCTGCGCCAGGGCATGACGATGCGCGGGCGGGTCACGGACGCGACCTCGGGTCGACCGATCCCGGGCGCGAAGCTCCTCATCGAGTCGCCGGCCGCCATGTGGCAGAGCTGGGCGCAGGAGCCCGTGGCCGAGGTCGAGACGGACGAGTTCGGTGCCTACGAGCTGCGCAACCTGCCCAGCGACCCGCACACGCTGCGCATCCTCGCGAGCGGCTACGCGACGCAGTTCCTGCCGAACTTCGTGAACGACCTGCGCAGCCGGACCCCGGAGGTCGAGAAGCCGGCGATCTGGCAGACCAACCGCGGCGCGCAGATGGCGGAGCTCGCGGCGGAGAAGCGCCGGCTCGAGCTCGAGCCGGTCGAGTGGGACTTCGAGCTCGAGGTCGGCCAGATCATCGCCGGCCGGGTCCTCGGCCCCGACCGCGGCGGCATCTCCGGCGTGAAGGTCACCGCGATCAACCAGTCCGGCAACGCCGGCTCGCGCGGGTCCGGCTTCAGCGACGCCGACGGCGAGTTCGTCGTGGCCGACCTGGGCGAGGGTGTCTACACCCTGCAGACCGAGGCCGAGGGCTACGAGGGCTCGCCCCTCCAGCGCATCGAGGTCGGGCGCACGGACGTCGAGATCCTGCTCTCGCGGCAGGGCGGCGTCAGCGGCCGCGTGGTCGACGCCGAGACGGGGCGCGCGGTGACGGGCTTCACGGTCAAGGTGCGCACGCTCCACCCGAACAACGTGTCCTGGGGCGCCGAGGTCGCGAAGAAGGTCGAGCGGGATCGCTCCGACGGCGTCTTCAAGATCGAGGGCATCTCCGAGGGCGACTACGTGATCGAGGGGCACGCGCGCGGCTACGCGAGCAGCTTCAGCGAGCCGTTCCACGTCGACCAGGGGATCCTGACCACGGACATCAAGGTCGCGCTCACGAAGGGCGGCACGCTGCGCGGCATCGTGCTCGACTCCTACTCCGGCGAGCCGATCGTGGGCGCCACGGTCACGACCTACGACAACAACTTCATCGACTCGGAGATGATGAACTTCCTCAACAGCCTGAGCTCGAGCGCGACCTCGAAGCTCAACACGAAGACGGACGCCAAGGGCGAGTTCGTCGTCGAGCTGTTGACGCCGGACGTGTACCAGGTCCGGATCGAGAAGACGAGCTACACCGGGATCGTCCTGAACGACCTGCGCGTCGAGGACGGCGTCGACACCGACCTCGGGACGCAGGTCATGCTGAAGGGCGCGACCATCTCGGGCGTGGTCTACGACGAGGACAAGAACCCCGTCGCGAACGCCCAGGTCACGATGCAGCCGTCCACCAACGACTACTTCGGGGGACCGCCGCCGACGCGCACCGACGCGAACGGTCGCTACGTGATCCGCAACATCCGCGGCGGCGAGTACGCGCTCTCCGCCCAGCGGCCGACCGAGAACACCGGCGCGAACCCGTTCTCCCCGGTGATCGACATGAACCACTCGAAGATCGACGTCGAGGTCGTGGACGGCGGCGTGTACGACAACCTCGACCTGGAAGTCCCGCGCAGGACCGCTCGCTGAGCCCCGGGCTCGCCCCCACCGAGCCCGCGCGACGTTGAAGTCCCTCGGCTTGATCGCAACGGCGGGCGTCGTGCTCGTCGCGCTGTTCCTCGTCCTGTCCTCGGACGGCGAGGGACGCGGGCCCTCTTCCATCGAGCGTTCCCGCGTCGACCGTCCGGCGGTGGACGCCGCCGCGAACTCCGGTCCGGCCTCCGAGGGGACGGGGTCGCGCCCGGCCCTGGCTTCGGACCGCACCTCCCCGCAGCCGACGCGCCGCACCGCACCGGCTCCGAGCGCGAGCGGTGCGAAGGGCTCCTCGAAGTCCGTCGACCGCGTCCGCCTGCGCACCCTGACCGGCGCGGTCGTCTCGCAGCAGGGTCCGGTGCGCGGGGCCCAGGTGCTTCTCTACTCCGGGGGCGAGCTGATCGGCGAGGAGAACGTCGACGCCAAGGGGCAGTTCGAGCTGAGCTTCCCGATCCCCCAGGAGGACGTCGTGCTCCGCGCGTCCCAGCGCGGCTTCGCGACCTACGAGAAGGCGCTCGGAACGCAGCGACTCGAGGGACGCCAGCTGCTCGGCAACCTGCTCCTGCGCCCCGGCGTCGTGCTCTCGGGGCGCGTCGAGGACGAGAGCGGCCGACCGATCCACGACGCGATCGTGCAGCTCTCGATGCTGCGCGGACGTTCGATCGAGGACGGCGTCGGGGACCAGACGCGCACCGGGGTCGACGGCAAGTTCCAGTTCCCGTTCGCGCCGGAGGGCAGCGTGGTCCTGACGGCCCGCGCGCCGGGCTTCGGCGAGTCCACGATCGACCACCGGCACCTGGCCGGCCGCGCCGCGAAGCTCGTGCTGCGCCCGGGCGTCGACCTGACCGTCCGCGTGCTCGACGAGAACGGCCAGCCGGTTCCCGACGCCCGCGTCACGGTGCGCTCGGTGACCGTCGGAACCGTCCCCCAGCACCGCGACACGGACGCGGAGGGCCTGGCGCGCTTCCAGGGTCTGTCGGCGCAGCGCTGGAACGTGCGTGCCCAGGCGGCCGGCTTCCAGCCGGCCGGCATCGCGAGCGTGGACGCGGGTGCGGAGCCGCTCGAGATCCGACTGGTGGCCTGGCCCTGCGCGACGGGCAAGATCGTGACGCCGGACGGCGACCCCGCGCCTCCGGGGACGCGCGTGCACGCGCTCCCGGGCGCGACCCGCGGCGACATGGTGCGCCAGCTCTCCGGAGGCACCGAGGTGCAGCCCGACGGGACCTTCCGCCTGTGCGACCTCCGCCAGGGCGAGTATCGGCTGCACGTCACCGCTCCGGGGTTCGCGGACACGGCCTCGAGCCCGTTCCGGGTCGGGGACACGGGAGACGTGCGCGTGGGGCGCGTCACGCTCGACCTCGGTGCGACGGTCGAGCTCCTCCTGACCTCGCTCGACGAGCCCGCGGAGGGCGTGCAGGCCGAGCCCGCCTACCGCGACCCGCTCCCGGCCCAGCTGTGGGCGGACCCGCTCGTCCCCCTGGACGACGCACCGCGCAGCGACGGCGACGGCAAGCTCGTGCTCGAGGGCGTTCGTCCGGGGAACCTTTGGCTCATCCTGCGCAGCGACCGGCACGTGCCGAAGCGCATCGGTCCGATCCCGGTGCGCAGCGGCGGACGCACCGATCCGATTCGCGTCGCGCTGCTGCCGGGTGGCAAGATCACTGGCTTCGTGCGCTCTCCCGCGGGCACGCCGGCGCCGCGCGCGCGCGTGCAGATCCACGGCCCCGTGAAGATCCCCTACATCTCGACGGACGAGCGCGGCGCCTACGCGTCGCCCCCTCTGCCGCCCGGCTCCTACGACGTGTCCGGGACACGCATCAGCGAGGGCAAGCTGGTCGAGACCGCGCCCGTCACCGTGCGCATCTCGGTCGGCGAGGACCGGACGGCGGACCTCGAGCTGGCGGAGAACTGACGTGGCGCGCCACGAGGAGGAGGCACGCGACTGGTCGCGCAGGCTGTCCGACGCCCTCGAGCGCCCGGTCACCGTCCAGTTCGGACGTGCGCGCCGCAACGTGGTCGTCGCTCGCCGCGTCGGAGAGCACACCCAGCTACGCCTCAACTACGGCTTCCTCGAGGCCCCGCCCGAGGTGTTCGAGGCCCTGGTCGCCTGGTTGCGCTCGGGCAAGCGTGCGCGTCGCGCCTGCGCGCTCCTCGACGAATGGGTCGAGGAGCTCGGACGCCGGCTCGGGCCGCCGACCAAGCGCGCCGTGGCGATCGAGCCGGAGGGGAGCACCCACGACCTGCGCCCGCTCGCGCTCGAGGTGCTGCGCAGCGACTTCGCGGACGAGCTCCCCGAGTCGCTCGCGGACCGCGTCACCTGGGGACGTCGCGGCAACCGCAAGTCCCAGCGCACCCTGCAGCTCGGGAGCTACGACCCGGAGCGCGACCTGGTTCGCATCCATCCGGTCCTGGATCAGCCGGCGGTGCCGCGCTTCTTCGTGCGCTACGTGCTGTTCCACGAGCTCCTGCACGCGCTGATCGACCGCACGGTGCCGAGCGCCGACCCGCGCAAGAAGCGGCGTGCGCACCATCCACCCGAGTTCCGGGAGCGGGAGGCCAGCTACGCGGAGTTCGACCGCGCGCTCGGCTGGCAAGAGCAGCACCTCGGCGCGCTCTTTCGCTCCGTACGCAGCGGGAAACCGATGCGGGTGCGGCCGCGAGGCGAGGAGACGGTGCGTCGCGCCTGGGCCGCCGCCCAGGGGTGGCTGTTCCCGGACGCGCTCTCCGACGAGCCTCGCTAGCGAGCCCGGCTTCGTGGGCCGCCCAGGCGGACGGCTAGTACTCCTCGGCGGAGGTCGCGCAGGTGCCGAGGACGTTGCCGCCGAGGTTCTCGATCATCGTGAACGCTTCCTCGACGAGCCCCTTCGGGGTTCCGCCGATGCGCACCACGAGCAGCACGCCGTCCGCCAGCCCGGCGAGCAGGCTGGGGTGGTTCGCGCGCAGGACCGGCGGCGCGTCGAGCAGCACGTAGTCGTAGCGGCGCTTGAGCGCATTCAGGACCGAGCGCATGCGGTCGACGTTGAGCACCGGGTCCGCGGTCTGCGCCCCGGCACCGACGATGTCGAGACGCTCGATCGAGGTCGGGCGGATCGCCTGCTCCATCGAGAGCGTGCCGGCCAGGAGCTCTCCGAGTCCCTGCCGGCGGGGCAGGCCGAGGTAGGCCTCGACGGACGGGTGCTGCCGGTTGCCGTCGATCACGACCACGCGCAGGTGCGGCAGCTCCGTCATCGCGAGCCCGAGGTTCAGCGCGGAGACGGTCTTGCCCTCGCCCTCGATCGCGCTCGTGAGCAGGATCGAGCGCGCGGCCCCGTCGGGGTTCAGCGCCTGGATGGAGTTGCGCAGGCGGCGGAACTGCTCGGCGACGCGACCGTGCGGCGCGTGCACCATGACGAGCTCCTCGCGCTCGACCGGGACCTGGCCGGCTTCGCCCGGCGGGGCGGGCTGCAGCTCTTCGAGCGAGCTTCCTTTTCCGAAGAAACGCATGGGGATCGGTGGGACGCGGCGAGCGGCCGGCGCGGGGTCGGACCCGGGACCCGAGTCTGGCACATCCCCCTCATCGGAACCACCGGGCCGAATCCGTAGCCGAGTCTGCTACGCATCTCTCGCCCGGGCTGCGAGCGCCGAGGGCCGGAACTCCGCTCAGCGGGCGCGACGGCGGTCCTGGCGGCCCAGATCCACGATTCGGGGCGGGACGGGCAGGAGGTCGACGCGCAGGCGCGAGCCCGGGTGTCGGAACCGGAGCGCGCGGAGCTCCGCCTGCCAGGCGCGGGAGCGCGTCTGGACCGCGACCATCGCTCCGCCCAGGAGCCCCTTGCCGCGCAGCCGGTTGACCGCGCTCTCGACGGCCGCGAGGACGGCGACCTCGGCGCGCCCCGCGCGACCGCTCTGCATCGCCTCCCCGAGGAGGTCCGTCAGCCGGCGCTGGGCCTCGCGGGAGAGGCCCGAGCTGCCCGCTCCGGCCAGGCCCGCCAGCACGTCCAGGTCGTCGGGCGAGGCCGCGTAGAGCTCCCGACCAAGCTCCTCGAAGCGCGCCGCCGCCGCGATGCTGGGCGAGGCCTTGCCGGCCACGCTCGATCGCGCCCTCGCCGAGCTCGATATCGCCGCGCTGCGCGCCCACGTCGAAGCGGTCGAAGACCAG
>CAZDYS010000218.1:0-6805 GCA_964509445.1 uncultured Planctomycetaceae bacterium | reverse complement strand
GTCGATGCGGATCGAGGAGATCAACCGCGATCGCGACGTGTTCCTGTCGAGCGTGCAGAGCTCCCTGGAACCCGAGCTCAAGAAGATCGGTCTCGTGCTGATCAACGTGAACATCAAGGACATCACCGACGAGTCCGGCTACATCGAAGCCATCGGTCGCAAGGCCGCAGCCACCGCGATCAACCAGGCGGAGATCGACGTGGCCGAGCAGCAGAAGCTCGGTGCGATCGGTGTCGCCGACGCGGAGCGGGAGCGCGCCGTCCAGGTCGCGAACCAAGAGAAGCTGCGGGACATCGGCACGAAGGAGGCCGAGCGCGAGCGGGCGGTGAGCATCGCGACGCTCGAGAAGGACCGCAACGTCGGCGAGCAGGCCGCCCAGTTCGAGCAGGAAGCGCTCGTTCGCGACCAGGAGCGCGAGATGCGGATCCGCGTGGCCGACGCGAACGCCAAGGCGGTCACCGGCGAGAACGAGGCCAAGGCGCAGGTCGCCGCGGCGAACGCCAGCCTCAAGGTCCAGGAGGCCGAGGCCTACGAGAAGGGCGAGACCCGCTCGCGGGAGGCCAACGCGGCCGTCCTCGAGGCCCAGTACCGCGCCGAGGCCCGAGCCGCCGAGGCCCAGGCCGAGAAGATCGAGGCCGAGAAGCGTGCGCAGCTCGAGGCCGTGTCGCGCGCCGAGAAGGCCAAGACGATCGTCGACGCGGAAGCCAACGCGGCGATGAAGAAGATCGACGCCGAGGCCGAGGCGGCCGCCATCTACGCGCGCCTCGAGGCGCAGGCGCGCGGTGAGTTCGAGATCCTCGCCAAGAAGGGCGAGGGTCTGAAGCGCATCGTCGACAGCTGCGGCGGTGCCCAGCAGGCGTTCCAGATGCTCATGCTCGAGCACATGGACCACCTGTCCGAGACGGCCGCCAAGGCGATCTCCAACGTCAAGTTCGACAAGGTCATCGTCTGGGACAACGGCCAGGGGGAGGACGGCGGCAACGCGGCCGCCAACTTCCTCAAGGGTCTCGGCGGCTCGCTCCCGCCGGTCCTGCAGATCATGAAGGACATCGGCGGCGTCGAGATGCCCGAGTACTTCGGCAAGCTCGTCGGCGAAGAGCCGAAGAAGACGATCCAGCCGCAGGCGAAGGACGCGGCGGCGGACGGCGCCGACGCGAAGAGCGCGACCCCGGCCGCCGAGCCCTCCGAGGACTAGGCTCCACGGCAGGAACGAGAAGAGCGGCCGTCGCACCGAGGAGGTGCGGCGGCCGCTCTCGTTTCCCGGGCCCGGCTCAGTCCTGCGAGCCGGCGCCCTCCGTGGCGGACACGATCACGTCGTTCTCCACGACGAGCTCGCCGGGGGTGGTCAGCACGTAGTCCACCGTCTCCGGCAGCTCGAGCTTCTGCACGAACCCGCCCTCGGGCATCAGCGTGACCACGCGGTTCGCCTCCGTGTCGTTCTTCTGCCGCAGCCGGACGAGCGTGACCATGCGCTCGCCGACCTCAGTCTGGGCGAGCTCCAGGAGGTGCTCGGCGCAGTGCTCGCAGGTGTCGCGGTACAGCACCCACAGACCGTCGGTGATGATCACGTCCAGGTCGCAGTAGTCGGCCAGCGGCGTGTCCGACGGCTTCTGGCCGACCCAGCTCTCGATGTCGAGCTCGATCCAGGCGGGGCCCAGCTCCTCGAGCTCGCCCTGTTCGTTCACGGCGGTCACCGAGCCGCCATCGGTCGCGCCGTTCGAGGCTCCCGGGCCCGCTCCGCCGGGGCGCACCTGACGATCCAGCAGCCAGGGGAGCGCGAGCCCGATCGCAGCCACGATCAGGACGATCGCGAACGGCACGCGCCGCGCGCGCATGCTCCAGGGCCGGGTCACCAGGATGGCCAGCAGGAGGGCCGAGTCGATCGCCATCATCGCGGCCGGCGGAATCGTCACGCTCGAGCCGAAGCAGCCGCAGCTGTCCTCTCCGAGCATGCCGACCAGGATCACGTCGAAGACGACGAAGACGGCGGCCAGCGGGAGCCAGGCGAGCTTCGGGCGCAGGAGCGCCGTGAACCCGATCACGAGCTCGGCGGCGATCGCGAGCCGGTAGGTCAGCCCCAGCTCCAGCGGGAACTCGCGGATCACCGCCGGCAGGTCGTTCGGGGTGCCGGCGAGGAGCTTGAACCCGGCCCCGGCCAGCAGCCACAGGGCGCCCAGGGTGATCGCGAGGACGGCCAGCGGCCGCTTCGGTGCTTCGTCAGTCATGGAATCTCCTGCGCACATGTCGCGCGGGGGTCCGGATCTTGCGCGGGCGGAGCCGCGTCCGGCGCAGGAGGATACGCGGTAGGCTCACAGGCGCCAACGCGCCCCATGACCACCCTGCAGACCCTCTTCGCCCGTGCCCGCGCGCAGCACGCCGAGCGCCTGGCCGTCGTGGACGGGGAGCGGCGCTGGACCTACGCGGAGCTCGGGCGTCGGGTCGACGCGCTGGCCCGGCGTCTCCTGGAGGCCGGCGTCGCTCCCGGGGACCGCGTCGCGGTCTGCGAGGACAACACGGCGGAGTTCCTGGTCGCCTACTTCGCGATCCCCTGGGTCGGTGCCGTGGCGCAGCCCCTGAACCACCGGCTCGCTCCGGCCGAGCTCGCGGCGCTGTTCGCGGACGCGGAGACGCGACTCGTCCTCGCGGGCGATCGGTATCGGGATCGCTTCGAGGACGCTCTGGCCCTCGCGGTCGAGCCCGCCTCCGGGGCCGGACCCGCTCCGGTCGAGAGCGCCGCCGACGACCTGGCGCACCTGTACTACACGAGCGGGACGACCGGCCGGCCCAAGGGCGTGATGCTCACGCACCGCAACGTGTGCTCCCACGCGGCCTGCGCGGTCGAGGAGCTCCAGCTCGCGGACGAGGACCGCTGGGCCCACGTCGCGCCGCTGTTCCACCTGGCCGACGCCTGGGCGACGTTCGCGCTCTCCATCGTCGGCGGCGTGCACGTGATGCTGCCGCGCTTCGACCCCGGGGCGGCGCTCGAGCTGTTCGCCCGGGAGCGCGTCTCGATCACGAACCTGGTGCCCACGATGCTGACCCGGATGGTCGCCCATCCGGACGCCGAGCAGACGGACACCGGCGCCCTGCGGCTCCTGCTCTCCGGCGGCGCGCCGATCGCGCCGGATCTGGTGCGTCGACTCTCCGCGGTCTTCGGCTGCACCTACGCACAGACCTACGGCCTGACGGAGACGAGCCCGTACCTGACGCTGGGCCTCTTGAACGACGAGCAGCGCGCGCTGCCGGAGCCCGAGCGGATCGCGCTGCTCGCGCGCACGGGTCGTCCCTTCGCCGCCGTCGACGTCGAGGTCGTGGACGAACAGGGGCGTCCGGTGCCGCCCGACGACCGCACGGTGGGGGAGATCCGCGCGCGCGGGGAGACGGTCTCACCGGGGTACTGGCGGCGTCCCGACGCCACCGCCGCGGTCCACCGCGACGGCTGGTTCTACACCGGCGACCTGGCGGTCCTCGACGAGGCCGGCTTCCTGCGCATCGTGGACCGCAAGGCGGACAAGATCCTGACCGGGGGCGAGAACGTGTACTCGATCGAGGTCGAGAACGCGCTCTCCGACCACCCCTCGGTCCTCGCGGCCGCCGCCTTCGGCGTTCCGGACGCGACCTGGGGCGAGCTCGTCTGCGCGGCCGTCCTGCTGGTCGATGGGGCCGAGGCCACGCAGGAGGAGCTCGCCGCCTGGTGCCGCGAGCGCATCGCGAACTACAAGGTCCCGCGCCGGATCGCGTTCCTCGACGCGTTCCCGACGACGGGCTCCGGGAAGGTCTCCAAGCGGGCGCTGCGCGAGCGTTTCGGCTGAGAGTCGTCCCCCGCGCGGGAAAACCGCGGATCCGCTGCGTCCGTTCCGGGAGCTCGACGGCTAGGGGACGCGACCAGGCCACGCGTTTCGAACACGGGTCTCCGGCGGCTTGTCTTGACGCTTCGCCGGAGCGGTCGATCATGCGGAACGGATGAATCGGATCTTCGGTTGGTTGTTCGCCCTCGTCGGGCTCGTCGCCCTCTTCGCCGCCGGGCTGTTCCTCGGGTCTCCCGAGGAGGCGCAGGCGGACGACGGAGGGCCGCCGGCGTTCGTCGTACCGGTCACGCTCACGACTGTCGCGCGCGGGGACGTGGAGCCGCAGGCGCTGCTGAGCGGCACCGTGCGCGCCGCGCGACGCGCGCAGCTCGGCTTCGACACCGGCGGCCTGGTCGTCGAGCTCACGGCGAACGAGGCGGACGCGGTCGCGGCCGAGACGCTGCTCGCGCGGCTCGAGGCCGGGGATCAGGAACACGAGCTCACCGCCGCGCGCGCCTCCCTGGCCCTCGCGCGCAGGCAGCACGAGTTGCTCCAGGCCGGCGAGCGCGAGGAGGAGAAGAAGCGCCTCCAGGCGGTCCGGGACGCGGCGCGCGCCGAGACGGAGCTCGCGCGGCTCGAGGTCCAGCGCGGAGAAAAGCTCCTGGCCGATCGGATCATCGCGCAGTCCGAGCAGGACACGCGCGTCTCCGCCTTCGACGCGGCCGACCAGCGGCGCGCGGCCGCGGAGCAGGAGCTCGCCGCCGCGATCGCCGGCACGCGCGTCGAGGACCTCGCGGTCTCGGCCGCGCGGATCGACGAGGCCCAGGCCCGCGTCGACGCCGCGCTCTACGCGCTCGCGCGCACGGAGCTGCGCGCGCCGTGGCCGGGCTCGATCGTGCAGCGCTTCGTGTCGACGGGGGACTACCTCGCGGCCGGCGACCCGGTGGTCGAGCTGGTGGACCTCGACAACCTCGAGGTGCACGTCGAGATCCCCGGGCGCTTCGCGTCCCGCGTGCGGTCCGGAGCGGCGGTGCGTCTCCTCCCGGGCCCCGGCGAAGAGGCTCTGGAGCGGACCCTGGACGCGACCATCGCCGCGGCGGACGAGGCCGCGCGCAGCTTCCGCGGGATCATCCGGTTCGCCTCCGGAGACTCGCACGGCGGCCTCCTCCGGCCGGGGATGTTCGTGGGCGTCGAGCTCGCTCTGGAGCCCGTTCGCGGCGAGCTGGTCGTCGCCTCCGACGCGGTCCTCGCGAGCGAGCGCGGTCGGCACGTGGTGCGCGCGCGTGAGGTCCCCGACCCCTCCGGCGGCGGCGGACCGCCGGGCCTCGTGGCCGAGTTCGTGCCCGTCGAGGTCCTCGCGGAGGCGGACGACGGGACGGCCGTGCGGGGCGAGCTGACCGCGGGCGACCGGATCGTGCTGGTGGGCGCCGACAACGCGTTCCCGGGGGCGTCGCTCCTCGCCCAGCCGTCCGCAGGCGGCGAAGCGGGAGCCGCGCCGGGGCCGGAGGCGACAGAGTGAATCCGATCCGGGCGGCGGTCGATCGACCCTACACCGTGGCGGTCGCGGTCCTCTTGACCGTGCTGTTCAGCGGGCTCGCCGCCGTCCGCATCCCGCTGCAGCTCAAGCCGACCGTCGACACGCCGCGGATCTCGGTCGCCACCTCCTTCCGTGGTGCGAGCGCGGCGGAGGTCGAGGAGCAGGTGACGCGCGAGCTGGAGGAGGTCCTCCAGAACGTGCGCGGACTGGTGGAGATGACGAGCACCTCGTCCCAGGGCGCGAGCTCCATCACGCTCGAGTTCGACTACGGCTTCGACCCGCAGGTCGGGATCGTGGACGTGATCAACAAGCTCAACCAGGTGCCCGGGCTGCCGGAGGAGGCGGACGAGCCGGTCGTGACCGTGGCCAGCGCGGGCCAGGAGGTCGTCAACTGGATCATGGTGCGCTCGCGCTACGAGCCGAACCGCGTGCGCCGCATCCTGCAGGACGAGGTCAAGTCACGGCTCGAGCGCGTCCCCGGCGTCTCCGACCTGTTCCTGGTCGGTGGTTCCGAACGCGAGGTGCAGGTGCGCATCGACCCGGAGCTCCTCGTCGCGCGCGGAGTGACCTTCGACGAGGTGTTCGACTCGATCCGCCGCGCCAACCTCAACGTGCGCGGGGGCACCGTGGAGACGGCTGCCCGCCAGCCGGTCGTGCGGACCGTCGGGCGTGCGGACCGCGCCGCCGACCTCGCGGACATCATCGTGAAGGAGCTCGACCAGGGCTCCGTGCTGCTCTCGGACGTCGCCTCGATCGTCGACGGCTACAAGGAGCAGTCCGGGTTCGTGAACATGAACGGCGTCTCCTCCTGCGGGATGGGCGTCCGCCGTCAGGTCGGCACCAACGTCGTCGCGCTGATCGAACGCATCGACGAGGAGATCGATCGGATCGACGCGGACTTCGCGCGGCGCGGAATCGACGTCGACCTGTGGCCGGTCTACCGCGAGACCACCTACATCAACGCGGCCATGGGGTTCGTGCGGCAGAACATGCTGTTCGGTGCCGGGCTCGCGGTGGTCGTCCTGCTCCTGTTCCTGCGCAGCCCGCGCTCGGTCCTGGTGGCCTCGGTGTCGATCCCGATCTCCCTGGCGGCCGTGTTCCTGGTGCTCCTGGCCGCCGGTCGCAGCCTCAACGTGATCAGCCTGGCGGGCCTCGCCTTCGCCTCCGGGATGGTCGTCGACAACGCGGTCGTCGTGCTCGAGAACGTCTTCCGGCACCTGGAGATGGGCAAGGGGCGCCTGCGCGCCGCGGTCGACGGGGGGCAGGAGGTCTGGGGCGGCGTGCTCGCCTCGACCCTCACCACGGTCGCCGTGTTCGTGCCGATCCTGCTGGAGGCGGACGAGGCCAGCCAGCTCTTCACGGACATCGCGATCGCGATCTCCGCCGCGGTCCTGCTCTCCCTCGTGGACGCGCTGACGGTCGTCCCGGTGCTCTCGACGCTGCTCTTCGGTGAGGAAGAGGAGCGCGCGAAGGAGCAGCG
>CAZDYS010000217.1:0-6840 GCA_964509445.1 uncultured Planctomycetaceae bacterium | reverse complement strand
CGCGCCGCGACCGCCGCGACGACGGCCTCGCGATAGGCGCGCGCCGTAGCCGGGTCCCGACCGGCCAGGCGCTCGAGCGCGCGCGTGAACGCGAGCGCGGGGGACGCGAGGCTGGTGGTCCCGACCCAGTCTGCCTGCGTGCGCGCGCGCTCCTCGCGCTCGGCGACGCGCTCCTCGAGGTGGACGAAATCCAGCCCCTGCATCGCCAGACGCGTCTGCCCCTCACGGTCGTCGGGCAGGACCTCCGTCAGCTCGGGAAAGCGCTCCAGCAGCGCCGCGAACAGAGGCTCCTCGCCCAGCTCCTCGAGGTCGTGCCCCGCGTCGCGCGCCTCGACGGTCAGGTCCAGCCCGAAATCGTCCGCGGCCAGGGAGGCCGAGCGCTCGACGCCGATGGCCGGGACGAGCACGCACAGCGCGATCCAGGCCGAACCGAGCGCGACGGCCCCCTGGGACGGATGGCGAGCCACCAGGGCGACGCAGACCAGCAGCGCGGTCCAGAACGCGGCGTAGGCGGACACGAGAGCCGCGAAGACCAGCGTGTTGCCGAGCCCCGCACCTCCGCCGATGGACGCAGCTCCGACCAGGACGAGCCCGACGGCGAGACCGATCGCTCCGACGGCGAGACACCGCGCGACGAGCCAGCTGCGGTCGTCTCCGGACTGCACGCGCACCAGCGGGAGGATGCCCGACGCGCGCTCGTGCCCTCCGACCTCGACCCCCATCGCGAGGATCATCAGCGGCAGGAGCAGCGCCAGGACGGTGACGAGGTCCAGCCCGCCGGCGGCCACCAGCTCGGGGTTCTCGATCTTCGCGCCCTGGGCGACCAAGGGGTCCGCCCAGCGGTTGATGCGCATCGCGATCGCGCCCGCCTCCGGAGAGGCGAAGGCGATCCCGGCGAGCGGAGCCGGCTCGCGCACGAGCCGGGTAGCGGCGTACCAGTCCTGCCACATCGGCTTCGAGAGGTCGACCCAGGGCCGATCCTCGGGACCCCGCGCTCCGCTCTCGAAGAACCCGCGCACCTCCTCCAGCGACTCCTCCTGGTCCGCCCGAGCCGTCTCGATCGCCCCTTGCCAGCGCTCGACGTCGCGCTGCCCCTCGGCGATCACGTACAGGCCGACGATCGTCGTGAGTGCGAGCACGACGAGCCGCAGCGGCGAGCGCAGCAGCGTGCGCAACTCCATTCCCAGGGCCGTGAGGATCACAGGCTCCCTCCTCGCTCGAGGCGACGGGCACTCAGGAACAACAGACCGGTCAGGAGGACGCCCCAGACCGTGAGCGAGGCGAGCTCGAGCGAGTGCGCGGACAGCGCCTCTCCGAGCGGCGGCGGCTCGAACGTGAAGGTCCCGAACGACGCGTAGAACTCCGGCTCCGGCTTCCACCGGTTGTCCCCGGTCTTCGAGCCGCCGAACGCGTGCTCGTCGTTGAGCTTCTTCACGAGCGTGCGGCGGTAGGTCTCGGCCTGCTGGAGGAACGCGAGGTGGCTCCCGAGGTCCGTACCCGCCACGGCCATCGACACGCGATCGGAGGCCTGCAGCGGGTTCAGCAGGGAGAACGTCCCGGCGAGGGCGGACTGGGCGCGCAGCTGTTCCGCGAGCTCGCCGAAGTGCCGGTCCCAGACCTCGTTCCCGTACTCCTCGTCGGCCTGCATCATCAAGCCGTCGAGGTTGATCGGGAGCTCCTCCTTGGTGGCGACTCCGTACTCGTCGAGGACCTTCTGCTCGGCCTCCTGACGGCGCGCATCGCGCGGGTTGTGACCGTCGAGGCCCTGCTCGCGGTCCTCGTGCATCGCGGCCTCGAACGCGTCCCGCCCCGGCAGCGGCGAGGTCGCTTCCGCCGTCATCGCGGCCACGCGCGGCAGCAGAATGGCGCCGCACACCCACAGGCTGAGGAGGACGCCGGCCGCCGTCCCCGGTGCGCGGCAGCGAGCCGACACGCAGGTGACCAGGACGGCCACGATCCACAGGGCGAGCAGATGCAGGCCGAGGAAGGTCGCCGTCTGCGCGAGCCCGGCGGCGTGCTCGGCGAACGCGAGGTGCGCGGCGACGACGAGGACGGAGAGCCCGGCACCGACGGACCACAGAGCGAGCGACTTGGCCAACAGGAGCGAGCCCGGTCGCGCGCCCTGGATGCGCAAGAGGCGCAGCCGCCCGCTCTCGCGCTCGCCCGCGACCACGCCGAAGCCGGCGAGGATCAGGAGGAGCGGCAGCAGGAGGTTCAGCACCGTGGACGGCTCCAGACGGTCGAACCGCAGCAGCGCGGAGGCCTCCCGGTGCGGGTTGTGGACGGTGTCGTTCTGCGTGTGGGCCTCGATCCGGATCGCGCGTCCGGTCACGAGCTGCAGCCCCGAGTCGAGGCCCGCGAGCGGTCCGCTGGGACGGAACACGTAGTCGCCGTAGTGCGCGCGCGAGTGCGGGGTGTCCGGCTCGCGCTCGAGCCAGGCTTCGCGCGCGCTGTCCGCCGCGAACTCCCGTCCGCTGCGCTCGCGCGCATCCGTGGACGCCGCCGTCCAGGAGGCGGCGACCGCGAGCAGGGTCCCGATGACGAGCAGCATCAGCCCGCGTCCGTCGCGCAGGAGGGCGCGCCACTCGTTGGCGAACAGCGTCCAGGTCATGACGCGGCGGGGCTCGGCACCGGTCGCTCGGCCGGCTGGGTCGCGGAGGCTCCGGCCGTCACGACGTCGAGGTAGGCCGCCTCGAGGTCCTTCTCCTTGACCTCGTCCGCGCTCCACTCGGCGCGCAGCGTCCCCTGCACGAGCAGCCCGACCGTGTCACAGGTCTCCCGCGCCCGGAAGAGGTCGTGGGTCGCCATGAGGACCGCCACGCCGTTGGAGGCCAGCTCCCGCACGGCCTCGGCGAGCTCGTGGCTGGCGCTGGGATCGAGACCGGACGACGGCTCGTCCAGGACGAGCGCGCGCGCGTCCTTCGCCAGCGCGATCGCCAGCCCCACCTTCTGCCGCATGCCCTTCGAGTAGGTGTCGACCCGGCGCGCGTGCGCGCTCGCCTGCAACCCGGCTCGCTCGAGGCACGAGCGGCTCTCCCCCGCGCTCAACCGACGACCCGCGAGTCGGGAGAAAAGCTGGAGGTTCTCGATGCCGCTCAGGTGGGGATACAGCGCGACCGACTCGGGCACGTAGGCGAGCCCTGCGCGCGCCTCGAGCGGCTGAGCCACCGCGTCGATGCCGCCGACGTGGATGCGCCCCGAGGTGGGCTGCAGGAGCCCGGTGACCAGGTGGATGGTGGTGGACTTGCCGGCGCCGTTCGGACCGAGCAGCCCGTACACGCCGCCCTCGCGGACGGAGAGCCGCAGCCCGTCGAGAGCGCGGTGGCTCCCGTACTCCATCACGACATCTTCGAGCTCGATCATCGGGGGTCCCCTCGCTGGACGAAGGAGCCGGGATCCCGCCGCCGGCTCCATTCTCCAATGCCGAGCGGGCGGGGGGAGTTCCCACAACCTGGGATCGAGTTGACCGTCGGAGGGAGGGCGGGGCCGCCCCCCGAGCGCGCCTAGCCGTCGGTCGGCAGGTAGACCCAGAGCTCGGGCCGGCCGACGTTGCAGTGCACGAGCCGCGGCAGGAGCGAGAGGCCGGCGTGCGAGACGAACAGGGACGTGCGCGCGAGGTGCCAGGCGCCCGGGCCACGGGCGGGGCCGGACCGCTCGGCGAAGCGGTTCTCGACGGCCGGAACCGGATGGAACACGGCCTCGAGCCCCGGCGCGCGCTCCGGCTCGTCGTCCTGGAGACGGTCGAGCTGCCGGACCGCCTTGCCGAGCAGGCGCCGCAGCGGCTCCTCTCCGACCGCGCGCTCGTCGGCCGCGATCGTGGCCGCGCGGCTCGGGGTCGGGAGGAGCAGGAGCCCGACGAAGGTCCAGAGCGTGAAGCCGAGGGAGGTCGTGACGAGCTCACCGACGGTGGTCACGCCGGCGTTCGGCAGCAGGCTCGCGAGCCAGAAGCCGAGCACGTTCCAGCCGACCGCGAGGACCAGGGAGCGCGTCCAGGCGCCGGACCGCAGGATCCGCTCACGCCGCTCCAGCAACAGGTCTAGCTGCTCCCGCGGCAGCATGCGGCGCCAGCGCTCCGAGACCACCAGGTTCGCCGAGAGACCGGTGAAGCCCCCGCAGAACGCGGGGTCGCTCCCGCGCAGGTACAGGACAGGGCGCGACGCGTCGGCTCCGGAGCTCTCGGCGCGCACCAGCCCCCCGACCAGCCGGGCGAGAGGCTCCTGCAGAGCGAGCAGCGCCAGCCCGAGACCGGTCAAGGTGATCAGCGCCGCCGGGCGACCACCAAGCCGACCGGCCGCGAGGAGCAACGTTCCGCAGAGGCTCGAGAGGCTCACCAGCACGAAGACGCCCCGCAGCCAGCGCAGGACGAACGCCCCGGTCCGGGGAGCCGAGCGCCCGAAGCGGCGCGGCAGCAGGAGTCCTCCGAGCACGTCGAAGGGCAGCCCCAGGAGCGCGAGCGCGAACAGCAGCCCGAACAGGACGCGGGCATCCTCCGCGAAGCTGCCCCCGACTCCGGAGAGTGCGCTCGCGGGCGTTCCCGTGAGCAAGAGCCCGGAGACGAGGACGACGACGCCCCCCACCCCGGTGATACCGGTCCAGAGGCGAGCGCGCGCGTAGGTGATGTCGTTCATGGCCCCCGGATTTCGATCGGGCCCGGTCGGTGGATGCCGACCGCTGCCAGATGCCGCTCCGCGGCGAGGTCCCCGGCCGCCGGGGCGCGTGCGGGGCCTCTGTTGTCCAGGACAGGACCTGGGGAGGGCGCGCGCCTGGGACGAGCGCATCCCGAACATGCAGCGACCCCGGCCAGCTCCTCGAGCCGACCGGGGTCGCGATGCGGGCCGTCGTGCGGCTCAGGCCTTCGCCGTCACGCCCAGGAGCATCTCGCGGGTCTCCTCGACGCGCTCGTGGTACGGGATCTTGCCCAGCGTGCGCTCGAGGTCGCGGCAGATCGTGGTGAGGCGCACGCGTCGCGGGTGCCCCTTCATGCGCTCGGTCTCGATGCGCTCCGGCGTGACCTCGATGCCCCAGGTGTGGAACTTGCAGCGCTCGAGGGCCTCCTTGGCCTGCTCGGGCGAGAGCTGCTGCACGATCCGCAGCATGATCTCGAGCGCGATCATCTCGAGCTGCGGGACGCGCAGGTCGAGGTACGCGAGGAGCTCCTCACGCGTCATCTTCTCGCCGGTCTTCGTGTGCGCGTCGATGAGGATCGACGGGAAGTGCGGCGCGCCAATGAACTCGCGTCGCTGCACGCCCGGCGCGAGGTCCGCCCAGGCGGCGAGCAGCTCCTGCATGCGGTCGCCGAGCTCGAGGAAGCGCTGACCGATCGCGACGAACGGCTCGTAGTCCTCCGCGCTGTAGCGATAGACGTCCTGCTGGAAGAAGTGGCAGGTGAACGACCAGTAGGTGAAGTTGTCCCAGAACACCTTGGTCGCCATCGCGTCCGGGTGGCCGTAGACGTCGTGCGCTCCGCGGAAGAGGCAGATGGTGCCGGCGATCATCGAGCGGTAGTGCCCGTTGAGCTGCATCGCCTTGGCCTTGGTGTCGCCACCGTCGAGCTCGACGCGGATCATCTCCGTCGTGAAGCAGTTCGCGATCGCGATGAAGTCGGAGCCCGGGCTGTAGAGCGGGTCCACGAAGGCGCCGGCCTCGCCGACCATGGCCCAGCGCTCGTGCGACCAGGCGCGGCCGACCGAGTGCGAGTACTTGCGCAGGCACAGGTAGTCGGAGGGCTCGGCGTCCCGGAGGAGCTCGGCGAGCTGGGGTTCGTGCTTCTCGAGGAACGCGAACATCTCGTCGTAGCTCGAGACCACCTTGTGCCCGTGCACCTCGTCGTGCACGACCAGCCCGATGCTCGTGTTGCCGGTCGAGAGCGGAATGAGCCACACCCAGTAGCCCGTGCCCATCAGGTGGTTCGTGGAGCGCCAGCGCTCGTCGCCGCAGGGACGCTCGTGCCACTCGGTCTCGCTCTCGGGCACGAGGTCGTTGATGTCGACGCGCCCCGGGGTGCGGAACCAGCCGGCGTTCGCAGCGTGGCCGAGGCCGCGCGTCTGCTTGAGCTGGCGGCGGAACAGCGCGTTGCGCCCGGTGGCGTCGACCACCCAGCGGGCGGTGACCGCCTTCTGCGCGTCGCCGACCGTGTAGGTCACGCGGTGGTCGTTGTCGTCCTTTGAGAGATCGACCGCGTCCACGCGCGCTCCCTCGACGAGCTTCGCCCCGTCCTCCTCGATGAAGCCGCGCAGGTCCGTCTCGAACTTGCCGCGGTCCAGCTGGTAGGAGCGCACCACGGGCTCGGCGCAGGGACCGACCTCCACGCGCTCGACCAGCGGCAGCTCGCCCCCGCCGGGGAAGAAGCGCAGCCCGAGCTTCACGATGTGCTCGTCGAGCAGGTACTCGGTGAAGCCCATGCGCTCGAGGTACTGGGACGCGAGCTCGACCGAGGACTCCCCCACCTTGTGACAGGCGGTCGGGAGCGGGCGGCTGGTCCGCTCGAGCACGAGCACGCTGAGCTGCGGGAGCTCGCGACGGAGCTGACGGGCGAGCAGGAGACCGGCGAGCCCGCCTCCGCAAATGACGACGTCGTGTCGTTCTTCCGTGGTCTGGATCATGACGGATGCATCCTAGCGAAGCCGCGGGGGGCTGGGGGAGACCTGGATGGTATCGGCGTGCCGGGGCGATCCCTGGCCGGCCCGGGGGCAGAAGGAGGTCCCGGCCCCCGAAACGCGGGAGCTGTCGCACACGGAGGCTGGACGGCGAACAAGCGCGCCGCGGGCCGCAACCGCGCCGCCTCCCGACCGTCTTCCCCGTGGTGGGTGGGGGGTCGGGATGGAAGCGCGCGGGCGGTGC
>CAZDYS010000216.1:0-6864 GCA_964509445.1 uncultured Planctomycetaceae bacterium | reverse complement strand
CGAGGACGAGGAGCTCGAGGAGGCCGCCGAACTCGACGAGGAGGAGGGCGACGACGAAGAGGAAGAGCTCGTCTACGAGGACGGCGAAGAGGAGGCCGAGGCCGCCGAGCTGGAGGACGAAGAGGTGGAAGAGCCCGTCGCCGCCGAGCTCGAGGAGGCCGCGGAAGCCGGCGAGGACCTCGTCTACGAGGAGGAGTCCCCGGCCGCCGAGGATCCCGCAGTTCCGCCCGCTGCCGGCGCGGGGGCACCGCCCGCCGCCTGGGAGCAGGTCGGTCTGTTCGACGAGGTCGCCGAGGCCGAGCCGCAGGTGGAGCTCGCTCCCACGCCGCCGCCCGCGACCGACGCCACCGCCGCCGCGGCGTCCGCCTCCGGCGAGAGCTCCATGCTCTACGAGGCCGGTCTGCTGATCCTGGAGGAGAACCGCGTGGCGGTCTCCATGCTCCAGCGTCGCTTCCAGATCGACTTCGACCAGGCCTGCGTGCTGCTGGACAAGCTGCAGGACCTCGGACTGATCGGCCCCTACATGGGCGGCCGCAACCGTGAGATCCTGCTCGGTCTGGAGGACTGGCAGGGGTTGGAGCAAGAGGTCCTCGCGGCCACCTGAGATCGTGGCGACCGAGCCCACCGTCGCGCTGGTCCACCTGGGCTGTGCGCGGAACCTGATCGACTCCGAGCTGATCCTCGCGCGTCTCGCCGAGGAGGGCTGTCGCGTCGCGGGACGCGTCGAGGACGCCGACGTCGCGGTGCTGAACACCTGCAGCTTCATCGGTCCGGCGCGCGCCGAGTCCGAGCAGGCGATCCGCTCCCTCGTCGCGAAGAAGCGCAAGGGCGAGCTCGAGGCCGTGGTCGTGGCCGGCTGTCTCGTGCAGCGGTTCACGCACCAGCTGGAGAAGGACTTCCCCGGCGTCGACCTGTTCGCGGAGATCTCCGACTACAAGGAGCTCGCACGCGCCGTGCGCGGACTTCGCGAGGGCGTCGAGACGCCGCGCTACCTCGCGGCGGGCGGACTGCGCGAGGCGGAGCGCGAGGGGGCCAGGCTGCTCGCGACCCCGGGCTCCTACGCCTACCTGCGGATCTCCCACGGCTGCGATCACACCTGCGCCTTCTGCGCGATCCCGTCGATTCGGGGGCCGCACCGCTCGAAGACCACGGACGCGCTCACGGGCGAGGCGCGCGAGCTCATCGACGCGGGCGTGCGCGAGCTCGTGCTGGTGGCCGAGGACTCGACGGCCTGGGGACGCGATCAGGGCGTCGAGCTGCCCCACCTGGTCGAGGCTCTCGCCGAGCTCGAGGGCGAGCACCGTCTGCGGGTGATGTACGCCTACCCGAACCGCTTTCCCTGGGAGCTGACGACGCTCCTGCGCGAGCACCCGCGCGTCGTGCCGTACCTCGACATCCCGGTGCAGCACATCGCGACGCCCGTGCTGCGCGCCATGCGGCGCGCGGGCAGCGGGGACCAGGTGCGGCGGATCCTCGACCGGCTGCGGGAGGAGGTACCGGACATCGCGCTCCGCTCCACCCTCCTGGTCGGCTTTCCGGGGGAGACCGCTGCGGACGTGGAGGAGCTGTGCTCGTTCGTGCGCACGTACCGTCTCGGACGGCTCGGCGCGTTCCCCTACTCCCACGAGGAGGGCACGCCGGCGTTCGAGCACACGGATCTCGTGCCCGAGCCGGACATCGAGGAGCGCCTGCAGGCCGTCCTGGCGGTGCGTGACGAGGTCCTGGAGGAGGAACAGCGAGCCCTGGTGGGCAGCGAGCAGGAGATCCTGGTCGACGAGCTGCACCCGCCTGGGCCCGACGGTGCCGGCCGCGCCGTGGGTCGGACCTGGCGGGACGCCCCCGAGGTGGATCCCTTCGTGGTGATCGAGGGGGTGGATCCGAGCGGCGTCCAGGTCGGGGACCGCGTCTCCGCGCGGATCGAGGCGGCCTCCGGAGCCGACGACGGGTTCGCCTTGATCGCCACGCTCGCCTGAACGGTGCACCCGTCCCGCGCCGTGGCGGCTCGCTCCGCTGCGTCGGGGCCGCTATCCTTCCCTCTGACGGCCATGGACCAAGGCACCGCAGTCAGAGAAGGGATCTTCGCCCACTGGCCCAATCGGATCACGGCGATCCGGTTCGTCGGCTCGCTGGTGCTGTTCGTGATCCTCACGCTGTTCATCGATCCCGAGATCGATCGCACCGCGGGACCCAACGCGCGCGTGCAGGTCTGCTTCTGGCTCTACGTCCTGATCGCCGGGACCGACTTCCTCGACGGCTTCCTCGCGCGCCGCTACGGGCACGTGACGGCCTTCGGCCGCATCGCGGATCCGTTCGTCGACAAGGTGATGGTCATCGGGCTGATGGTCTACCTCGCGGTGTTCGACTGGTCGCAGACCTGGTTCCCCGCCTGGATCGTCGTGGTCGTCGTGGCGCGCGAGTTCCTGGTCACCGGGATCCGCGGCTACATCGAGAGCATCGGACTCGAGTTCCCGGCCGACTGGTTCGGGAAGATCAAGATGGTCGTGCAGTGCATCGCGATCGGCATCGTGCTCGGGCTGTACTCCTTCGACTGGCCCCAGGCTCTGCTCGACCCGCTGTCCGTCCTGGGCCACGTGTTCGTGTGGGGCACCGTCCTCACGACGATCGGCTCGGGGGTCTCCTACGTCCTGAAGACGCGCCGGATGCTGGCGCAGGCGGACGCATAGCACGCACATGGCGAACCTCCTCCGCTTGGCCTTCGTCTCCTTCGGGTTCCTCGGTTGCTCCCCGTTCGCGCCGGGGACGGTGGGGACGCTCGGAGGCGTCTTCCTCGCCTGGCTGATCGCCTGGAGCGGCCTCCCGTTCCTCTCCACCGCCCTCGTCACCTGCGTCGTCCTCTACGTGATCGGTCGCTCGCTCGGCGACTGGTCGGAGCAGTACGCGGGCAAGAAGGACCCGGGCATCTTCGTGGTGGACGAGGTGATCGGTTACCTCGTGACCATCGCCTGGGTCGGAGCCCCGAGCTGGACCGCGATGGTGGTCGCGTTCTTCGTCTTCCGATTCTTCGACATCTTCAAGCCGCCTCCGGCGCGTCGACTGGAGGCCCTGGGAGGAGGGGACGGAATCATCCTTGATGATGTGGTCGCTGGCCTCTACGGACTTGCCGTGATGGCCGTCTTGCGCACCTTCCTCCTGGACCCGGCCGCCTGGGCCTGGGGGGCATGAGCCGAGCTCCCCGCTCGGAGCTGCGCGTGAAGGGGCTCGGTCTGCGGGCCCGCTTCGCGTTCTCGATGTCGATCGCTCTCGCGGTCGTGATGCTCCTCGCAGGAGCACTCCTGTACGTCAGCGTCTCGCGCCTCAGCGACAATCGCGTCCACCAGTCCTTCTCCGGAGCGGCGCGTTTCAGCCGCGACACGCCGGCCTACGAGCGCGTCCCCGGCGGCTTCCTCAACGACGGCGTTCGCATCCAGGAGATCGTCTACGGGGACGACCTGCACGGCACGATCTACAGCTACGGGGACGAGCAGCTCGGCTACGAGACGATCTTCGTCCCGCAGGCGGACGACGGCCGACGCGCGACCCTGGGGCTCCTGATCGGCGTGATCACCCTGGTCGTTCTCGTGGGGGCCTGCGTGGCGCTCCTGGTGGCGAGCCAGGTCACGCGTCCGATCCAGTCGCTGATCGACGACGTGCGCCAGATCGCGAAGGGCAACCTCAACAAGAAGGTCAAGGCGCGCGGGGCCGGAGAGATCGAGCTCCTGGGACGCTCGATCGACCGCATGACCGCGGACCTGCGCGAGGCGCAGGAGGCCGAGCTGGAGCTGTCGATCCGCAAGCGCGAGCGCGAGGTCGCGGGGGGAGTCCGCGAGGCGCTGATGCCCCTCACCACCCCGGAGATTCCGGGCTACGACACCGGCGGCTCCTTCCTGCCCGGCCCGGACTTCGGCGGGGACTTCCACCAGTTCATCGAGCGTGCCGACGGCCGTCTGGGGCTCTTGGTGTGCGGCGTGAGCGGGAACGGCATCCCCGCGGGACTCGTCGGCGCCACGGCGCGTTCCTACCTGCGGGGAGAGCTCGAGCAGACCGACGACCTGGTCGGCTCGCTGCAGCGCGTGAACCGCTGGGTGTTCGGAGACGTCCGTCGCGGCATGTACGTGACGGCGCTGTACGCGCTCCTGGACCCCGAGGCGGGTCGTGCGCAGATCGTGTGCGCCGGCCACCGCGTTCCGCTCCTGCGCTACGACGCGGCGGAGGACCAGGTGCGTGTCGTCCATCCGGAAGGCATCGCGCTGGGCTTCGACAAGGGGCCGGTGTTCGACCGTCGCATCCAGATGGTCGAGACGCCGATCGAACCCGGGGACCGTTTCCTCCTCACGAACTCCGGACCGGTCGAGCTGACCTCGCCGGACGGCAAGGAGCTGGGCGAGAAGCCGTTCTACTCGCGGTTCCTCAAGCACGCGGCCCTCGAGACGACGCCGTTCCTGAAGAGCCTGCGCCGCGATCTCGAGTCCTTCACCGGCGGCCAGGGGCTGGACCGGGACGTCTCGCTCCTGACGATCCGTCGCGACCCCTGAGGGCGCGCCTCGGCCGCGCTCGCGCGATTCGTCGATTCTCGCGGTACCCGCTATCCTCGGCGTGTTCCGCGACCTCGCGCCCTCGACGAACCCGCCGGCGTGGGGCCGGCAACCCCCGTTTCCCGAGCACGGTCCTTCTTCCATGCATCTCAAAGAGTTCCAGGAGCTGATCGAGGCGATCTACTACGAGAAGGACGCGGCGCGCGGCCTCGCGGGGACGCACATGTGGTTCTGCGAGGAGGTCGGTGAGCTGACGCGTGCGCTGCGCCGCGGACATCAGGACGAGCTCGAGGGCGAGTTCGCGGACGTCCTGGCCTGGCTCTCCACGCTGGCGTCCATCGCGGGGATCGATCTCGAGGCGGCCGCCCGCAAGAAGTACGGCGAAGGCTGCCCGCGCTGCTTCGCGACTCCCTGCACCTGCAGCGGCTGAGAGAGGGATGGCGCGTCGCGACCGCATGACGCCGGCTCTGTTCGAGCTGGAGGAGGAGGAGCCGGAACGCGCGGTCGGCACCTTCGTCCGCGTGGCGATCCATCGTCCGGTGCGCCGCGAGTTCACCTACGTCGTGCCCGAGCATTTCGAGGGCTCCGTGTCTCCCGGCTGTCGCGTGGCGGTGCGATTCGCGGGCAAACGTCACGTCGCGGTCGTCGTGGCCGTGGAAGAGACCACCGACGTCCCGGTGAAGAAGCTGCAGGAGATCCTCGAGGTCCTCGACACCGAGCCCGTCGTGGGGGAGGACCTCCTGGGCCTCACGCGCTGGATGGCCGACCGCTATGCGTCCGCCTGGGGCGAGGCGCTCGCGGCGGTGCTGCCAGCTCCGCTGAAACGGGAGCAGGGGACGCGCAAGGTGGCCTGGATCCGCGCGGTCGCGCGCCCCGAGCGCGAGGAGCTCGCCGCGCTGGAGAAGCGCTCGCCGAAGCAGTTCCGCCTCCTGCGGTTCCTCCTGGAGCTGGACGAGAAGATCGAGCTGCGCGACGTGCTGCGCCGTCTCAACCTCTCGGAGTCGCCCGCCCGGACGCTCGCCAAGCACGGGCTGGTGGAGATCGAGCTCCTGGAAGCGACCTACGACGACCTCGCGGAGCGGGCCAGCAAGCGCGTTCGCCCGGAGAAGCTCTCGCGGGATCAGGAAGCGGCCGTGGCGCGCATCGGCGCGGCGCTGGAGGCGCGTACGCATCGGACCTTCCTGCTCGAGGGCGTCACCGGCAGCGGCAAGACCGAGGTCTACCTGCGGGCGATCGAGACGGCCCTGGCCGCGGGGCGCTCGGCGATCGTGCTCGTGCCCGAGATCGCGCTCACGCCACAGACGGTGTCCTGGTTCCGCTCCCGCTTCGGTGAGGTGTGCGTGCTGCACAGCGGTCTGACCGATGCCCAGCGGCTCGCGAGCTGGCGCCGCCTGCGCCGCGGTGAGGTGCGCGTCGTCGTGGGGGCTCGCTCCGCGATCTTCGCGCCGCTCGAGGACCTGGGCGTCGTCGTCGTGGACGAGGAGCACGAGCCCTCGTTCAAGCAGGAGAGCGTTCCGCGCTACCACGCGCGTGACGTCGCGGTCGAGCGCGCGCAGCGCTCCGGCGCCGTCTGCATCCTCGGCTCGGCGACCCCGTCGCTGGAGAGCTGGACGCTGGGGCGGGCAGGGACCTACGAGCTCCTGGAGCTCCCGGCACGCGTCGGGGGCGGCACGCCGCCGGCGGTTCACGTGGTCGACATGCGCGGCGAGACCCGTGGGCGCGGCAAAGGGTCGGCCCCGCTGTTCTCGAACCTCCTCGGTCAGTTCCTGAAGGAGACGCTCGAGGCCAAGGAGCAGGCGATCCTGTTCCTCAACCGCCGGGGGTTCATCCCCGTGCTCTGGTGTCCCGGCTGCGAGGAGAGCGTGCAGTGCGAGCAGTGCGCGGTCGGGCTGACCTACCACCGGGGCATCCACCGCATGGTCTGCCACGCGTGCTGCGAGGAGCGCGCGGTTCCGGACGTGTGTCCGCGCTGCACGCGTCCCGGGCTGCGCTTCCTCGGGATGGGCAGCGAGCGCGTCGAGACGGACCTGCGCTCCTCGTTCCCCGAGGTGCGCGTGCGGCGCATGGACTCGGACACGATGCGGCGGAGGCGCGACTACGAGGACGCACTCTCCGCCTTCGAGCGTCACGACGTCGACGTGCTCGTCGGTACGCAGATGATCGCGAAGGGACTCGACTTCCCGCGCGTCACCCTCGTCGGCATCGTGTCGGCGGATCCCGCGTTGCACCTGCCCGACTTCCGCGCGGCGGAGCGGACCTTCCAGCTGATCGCGCAGCTCGCCGGTCGCGCCGGACGGGGTTCGCTCCCGGGCCGCATCGTGGTCCAGACCAT
>CAZDYS010000215.1:0-6884 GCA_964509445.1 uncultured Planctomycetaceae bacterium | reverse complement strand
ACTGGGTCGGGGGCACGGTCTCGCGGGGCGTCAGCTCCGCGTGGCCCGCGGCCTCGCCCTCCGGCTCTCCGTAGAGGATCTGACGGAGGCGCTCCCCGTAGGTGCCGTGACGATCGTCGAGCTCGCGCTCGAGCAGGCGCTGGGTCTCCGCGGCGGAGCGGACCACCGTCGGGGTGACGAAGACGAGCAGGCTCGACTTGCTGCGCGAGCGCTCCTCGTTCTCGAACAGCCAACCGATCAGCGGGATCTTGTGCAGACCCGGGACCTGGTTGATCGTCTCCTGGTCGAACTCGGTGCTGAGCCCGCCGATGACGGCGGTCTGGCCGCTGTCGAGCAGCATGCTCGTGACGATCGTCGAGGAACGCTCCCGCGGCAGCGCGATGGAGCCCTCGAGGCCGGAGGCGCCGACGGTGAACACGTCGAAGCCCGGAGGCGCGAGCGAGCCGTCGCCGGTACCGGTCAGGGACGTCTCCTTGGGGATGATGTCCATCTCGACCTTGCTGGTGCCCGGGATCACGTGCGGCGTGACCAGGAGCTGGAAGCCCGTCTCGACCGGCGAGCTGGAGGCCTCCTCGACCGAGAGCTGCAGACCACCGGCCTGACCCTGCTCGGACTTGGCCTGGGCGTAGCGGATCGTCTCCCCCACGAAGATCGTGGACTCACGTCCGTCGAGGGCGACGAGCTTCGGAGCCTGGACGACCTCGGTGTCGGTGTCCGTCTGCAGCATGCGCAGCGTGGCGTTGACGCCGGTGAAGGACAGCGCGCCGAAGATCGTGTTCGGGATCGTCGTGGCGCCGACGTTCAGGTCCGGGTCGGCGAAGGGACCGATGCCGTTCTCGTTCGCGATCAAGAGGTCCTCGAAGCCGCCGGCGCCGAGGTTGAACGGGAACGTGATCGGGATGGAGCCACCGCTCAGTCCGACCTGCGGACCGAGGTCGCCGTAGTCGACGCCGAGGTTGTAGAGCTCGTCGTTCGTCGTGCTGACGAACTTGACGTCGATGAACACCTGCGCGGGCTCGATGTCGAGCTTCTCCAGGATGGCGGAGATCTCCGCGTGGGCCTGCGTCGTGTCGCGCACGATGAGCACGTTGGCGTTCATCATGTACTCCATGTCGCCGCCGGGCGAGAGCGCCTTGCGCAGCGCGCGCAGCACCGGGAAGGCCATCTCGAGGCCCTGCTGGGTGTTGAGGTTCTGCTGCTGCTGCTGGTTCGTGTTCATCAAGAACTCGGAGTCGATCATCGGGATGAACCGCGATGCCGGACGCAGGTAGCGCAGCTGGTAGTGCTTGGTCGTCATCTGGGCCTGCAGGCTCAGCGGATCGACCACGCGCAGGATGCCGCGCCCCTCCTCGACCACGACGTAGCCGAGCGTCTTGACGGTGACCTCGAGCGCATCGCGCCACGGGACGTCCGTGAGGCGCAGGTCGAGCGACCCGGTGACCTCGGGAGCGATCACGATGTTGGCGCCCGAGAGCGTCCCGATCGTGTTGATGACGTGGCGCAGCTGAGCGTTCTCGAACTCCAGGTTGACGCGCGGCGGGAGCACGACCGCGAGGACTCCCGCGGTACGCTCCTCGACGACGCAGCCGGCGAGCTCGGAGGCGAGGTCGAGAGCCTCGCGCCACGGCACGTCGGTCAGGTCGAGCGAGATCTGCACGTCTCCACCGTCGACGACGACGATGTTGCGGCCGGACTGCTCACGCAGGTACTGGACGATCTCGGAGAGCTCGCGACCTTCGACGCGCAGCGAGACGCGTGCGTCGGAGATCTGCGCCTGAGCAGGGGAAGCGAACGCGCACGCCATGGCGAGCACGAGGCTCAGGATTCGGAGGACTGACTTCATTGGTTGGGGACGGGGGAAGGCGTGTCGGTTCGGTTCTACTGGGGACTGGAGTGCACGATCCGCGCGAGGACGAGGCCCCGGAACGCGAACTCGATCTGCTCGGTACTGATGCGTCGCACGATCAGCTCGTCACCGACGAGGTCACCCTCGCTCGTGGCCGAGCCGTTGATCAGAGCGACCGGGCGGTAGCCCTCGTGCATGGCGACGCCGTTGATCTCGAGGGGGATGCCCTCGAAGGCGAGCACCGTGTCGGCGACGCGCTTGAGGTCCTCGAGCGCCTGCACCATGGCGATGCGCTCTTCTCCTTCGATCTCTTCGAGGCGACCGTCGAGGGTCTGGAACGCCTCGATCGCACGCTCGTACTCGTGCCTCGAGACGTGCGAGTCCATGATGTCGTAGGTCTCGGTGAGGACGGCCAGGCTCGGACCGGGGGACGCGTCCGGGGCCGTCGACTCCTCGACCAGTCGATTCACGAGCGAGACGACCTGGTTCTCGAAGCGCTTCTCTGCGAGGACGTAGGTGAGGATGCCCTCGTCCTGCAGCTTGAGGATCTCGGACTGGAGGGAAGCGAGCTCCTCCTCCAGGCTGGCGCGGGCACGCATCTCCTTGATGACGTTCTCCGCGTTCTGGACCTCGGTCCACAGGAGCTCCGCCGCGTGGGCGCGGTCGACGAGCTCGGTGACGAGCTCGAGCTGCTCCTCGATCGGGACCTGGACCTCGTCCTCGACGATCGAGATGCGCGGGTCGATCCAGGGGTCCCGACGACCGCGCGGACCGCGGTACTCGTAGGGCTGGAACCGGATCTCGCTCTCCCGCTTGGAGATCTCGCTGATGAGGAGCTCCTTCTTGCGGTCGTAGTGGTCGATCCGCACCTGGTTGATCGAGGAGGTCGGCGTGTAGACGTAGGTCTCCACGTCCATCTGGATGCGGTGCCGCGGCTCCTCCTCGGAGTCGTAGTCGTTGCGCGAAGCGGCCTGCAGCTTGAACTGCGGAACGCTCATGAAGCGCGGGTGCGACTCGACCCGGTTGAGGAAGGCGAGCAGGTGGAAACCGTCACCCTCGAAGTTGATCGAGTAACCGACGCGCGCGAACTCCGGCTTGCGCCCTCGTCCGACCGCGCTCCGATCCTGGATCGGCTTGAGGTCCTTGATCGTGACGCCCGTGTCCGAGGCGAACTTGTAGAGCGTCCTCGAGAAGTCGAGCACGTCGCGCTCGCTCGAGAGGATCTCCTCGATCACGGCGTCCGTCTCGCGCTGCACGATGACGCGCTTCACGAGCTCGGGCGTCTTCTTGATGAGCGTGCGGTGCTGCTCGATGGTCGAGCGCAGGCCAGCGGCCTCCTGACGGGCCTTCTCGATGTCTTCCTTCTGGAAGTAGATCAGGACTCCGAGCCCGATGGCGAGGAGCGCTCCGACCCCGAGAGTGACGACCCAGCGTTTCTTCTCCTCGTTCATTGCTCACCCCTCTCTTCCGGGGTCTTCAGACCCATCTCGAGCGGGAAGTTCCAGATCTCCGACGGACTGAGGTCGGGGTTCTTGCTGGCCACGGTTCCCTCGGGAGAGCGCGGCGCCAGGAAGTTGAGGCCGAGAGCGGAGCCCTCGATGTCCTCCAGGAAGTTCGCGACGTGCGTGAAGTTCGCGGTACCGGAGTGCGCGGAAGCCTTGAGCTTGCCGGCGGTCCCGTCGCGCTTGTTCTCGCGGGTGTCGACCTCGAGGCCGTCGAGCCAGATGAGGTACTTGTCCCCGTCGCCGCCGTCGTTGATCAGGCCGACGAGGTTGTCGACCTGGGACGTCCAGCTGACGCGGCTCTCGGTGACCTGCTTGAGGGTCGCCTCGCGCGAGTCGAACAGCTTCGACTCGGACTCGAGGTCCTTGTGGTAGGCGACCTGCGGCTGCAGACCGGACTCGGTGTCCTTGAGGACCTGGAGGTCGGCTTCGACCTCGGCGGCCACTCCGAACGCGGTCCAGGCCCAGAAGGCGGCCATCGTGCCGTTCACGGCCACGGTCGCCGAGACGACCGCGAGGAACTTCAGCGGGGTGCGCCGCTTCTGCCGGTGATCCTCCGGCAACAGGTTGATGAGAATCATGCTGCGCAGACCCTCGAAGCGAGCCCGATGGCGACCGCGAGGGCGGGGCCGACCAGCTCTAGGTTCTCGGTGTTCACTCGGTTCTCCGCAACGCGCAGGCCCTCGAGCGGATTCCACGTCCGCGTCGGGCGACCCAGCGCCTGTTCGATGAAGCCGACGGCACCCGGAGCCATGACTCCGCCGCCAGACAGGAGGACTTCCTCGACCTGGACGCTCTCGCGGTTCTCGACGTAGTCGAGGGAGAGCGAGACCTCGCTGACCAGGTCCTCGAGGACCGGGGAGATCGCGCGGCTCACCTCGGCGTCACGGCCGTCGGGGTTGCACTTGACCTCTTCGGCTTCGCCGAACTCCAGTCCGAGACGGCGCGCGGCGGCCTGCGTCATGTCGCTGCCGCCGATGCCGATCTCCCGGCTGAAGATCGTCTCTCCGCCGCAGAGGACGTTGATCGACGTGCAGCTCGCGCCGACGTCGACCAGAGCGATCGCTCGCTGGTCGTCCTCCTCGTCGATCTCCGCCTCGGAGAGCCCGCAGAGTTCCCAGGCGTTCGCCAGCGCGAACACGTCGACGTCGATCGCGACCGGGTTCAGCCCGCGGTCCTTGATCAGGTCGACCTGCTCCTCGACGGCGTCGTTTCGACAGGCGGCCAGGACCACCCCGATCTGCTCCTCCTCGGTCGAGCCTTCTCCACCGGAGGGAGGCTTGCGATCGAGTTTCTGGCAGTCGAGTTGGACCTCGTCCGCGTCGAACGGAAGGTACTTGTCCGACTCGAAGCGAATCGCCTGCGACAGCTCGGCGTCGGACATCTGCGGCATCGTGATGTAGCGCACGACGACCGACTGGCCCGAGACCGAGGTCACGACGTTCTTCGTCCGGAAGTTGCCTTCCTGGAAGACGCGCTCGATCGCATCGGATCGGGTGTCGCCTTCCGTGATCTCTGCCGACGCGAAGCCGGTGATCACCGGCTCCGCTCCTTCAACGGAGATCTCGACCGCTTTGACCACTTGTTGGCCGAGGTCGAGACCTACCACGCTCTTGTTTTTTCCGAACACCGCCTGGCTCCCTTGGGACGAGGGCAGGGGCGAGCTGGGGCAGCCCGCCGGATCTTCTCCGCGGCAGCCTTTCGGACGGATTCCGGGAAGAGCTGGAGGGGCTAGCGGGGGTTTCTTCCCACCTTTCTGCCTGGACGCCCTGTCCCCGGGGCGAAACGGGACGGAAAGCCCGTTCGGGCTAGTCCAGCTCGCCGAACCCGGAGGCGAACAGGGATTCGATCGCGTCCAGGAGAGCTTCGGCGTCCTCGCCCTTCCCGCGCAGCTCGAGCTCGGTCCCGTGGCTGGCACCCAGCGTCATGAGCTCGAGGATGCTCTTCCCGTTCACGTCCCGGCCACCGGAAGCGATCCGCAGCTCGGAACGGAACTCCTGGGCCGCGCTCACGATCGAGTGACAGGGCCGCGCGTGCAGCCCGTTCTCGTTCTGAACGCGAACGGTGCGTCGAAGGTCCACGAGGAAAGAAGCTCCGCAGGACGGCGGATCAGCCCTGGGACATCTCCTTCAGGAGGTCCACCAGCTCGGTGCGCTTGGTCGCCGCCAGCGCGAAGCGGCGGAAGTCGGCCTCACGCACGACGTTCGAGATCCAGCGCATCATCTCGATGTGCCGGTCCGGATCGAACTTGTCGCCGGCCCGCTCGGGGCGGAGCACGGCGAAGAAGATCTTCGCGGGCTCCCCGTCCACCGCGTTCCAGTGGACGCCCTCCGGCGAGAGGCACAGGCTCACGACCGGCTCCTCCAGCCCCGACAGCTTCACGTGCGGGATCGCGACGTTCATGCCGACCCCCGTCGAGGCCACTTCCTCGCGCTTCTGGAAGGCGTCGACCGCCGCGTCGGCGTGGTCCGCCGGCAGCATCTTGGCCTTCACGAGGATAGAGACGATCTCCTGGAAGACGCCCTCCTGGTCCGTCGCCTTGAGCTTCAGGCTGCAGGCAGAGGGTTTGAACAGCTTCCAGTGGTCCTTGGCCTTGGTGTGCATGAAGGGGAAGAAGAGCCTGGGACTCCTCGAATCGCGGTGGATGGGCCGAGGCTGGTGAGCATAGCAGATCCGCCGCCCCGGCTCCCCCGTGGAGCGCGGACTCCCCCCAAACGACGAGGCCCGGAGCACGCTCCGGGCCTCGTTGCTTGGGATTTCAGGCGGAGAGCCGGTCAGGAGGCTCGCGCGCGGCGGTGGCTCTTCAGGCGGTCCTTGTGCCGCCGGAGCACCCGGCCCATGCGGTGGACGGCTTCCTCCACCGCGGCGTGGATGCTGTCCTGACGCGCCTCGACGACCAGCACCATGCCCTTGCGGACGTGGCCGATCAGCTCGACCCGGTGCTCGTCGTGGATGCGCTCGAGGACGGCACGGACCGAGACGGTGCCCTCGTAGAAGCGCACCAGGTGCTGGAGCTTCTCCGCCACGTAGTCGCGCGTCTTCGGCGAGTACTCGTGATGCAGGATGGCTACATCGGTCTTCATCTCAGGTTCTCCCTTGGGCGATCTCGCCCGGTGCCAAGCCACGCGACGAGCCTTCCGGCTCCCCGTGGCCGAAGGGGTCTGCTCCCCGTCCGAACGAGTCGCCCGATCGGACGCTCGCTCTGGACCCAAAGGCGGTGTTTCCGTCGCTCGCGCGGAGCGAAGGCGAGCCCGAGGGGGACTCGCTCTCACCGCGTTCACCTCTGCGGTCCGTGACTTCGAACGACTCACGGGACCGGAGCGAACCTTCGAAGGAGAGCACGGATCCAGCCTCGCTCGAAGGGCCGGAACGGTCAAGGGGTTCGGCGACCGGGGGCCTCTCGCGGCCCGGAAACGAGCCTCGGACAGGTGTCCGGCGGGTAGAGCACCCGCAGGAGCGTCAGCCCGGCGGCCGGCGCCGTGGGTCCGGCCAGGGAGCGATCGCGCGCCTCCAGCACCTCGCGCACGCGCTCCGGG
>CAZDYS010000214.1:1326-6893 GCA_964509445.1 uncultured Planctomycetaceae bacterium | reverse complement strand
TGCGCCTGCCCGACGGGTCCGAGGCGCGCTTCGGCTACGCGGGCAAGAACGGTCGCCCCTACACCTCGCTCGGCAAGGAGCTCGAGAACGACGGCAAGATCCCGCGCGGCACGGCGAGCCTCAAGACGATCCGCGAGTGGGCGGCGAGCGCCTCGGAGGAGGAGGTCACCGAGTACCTCACGCGCAACCAGTCCTTCGTGTTCTTCACGCCCATCGTCGGCAACCCTCACGGGAGCCTCGATTTCCCCGTGCGCGCCGGACGTTCGATCGCCACCGACAAGACCCTGTTCCCGCGCGGCGCGGTCGTCTTCGTCGCCTCGAACGGTGCGGCGGGCTCGCAAGCCCCGACGAACCGCTTCTACCTGGATCAGGACACGGGCGGAGCGATCCAGACCGCGGGACGTGCGGACCTCTATCTCGGCGTGGGAGATCAGGCGGAGGAGGTCGCCGGCCGCACGAAGATCGAGGGACAGATGTACTACCTGTTCCTGCGCTGACCCCTCGACGAAAAGAGCCCCCCACGCCTGCCGCGTGAGGGGCTCCAGAGACCTGCGTCCGAAGGATCGGACGTGGCGGATCAGCGCAGGACCGGGAGGAGGACCTCCTCGCGAACCTCTCCGGGGAAGTTCACCTGGTCGTTGCGACGGTCCTTGCGGGGAGCCTCGAGCTCGTGGAGGCGCTTGCGCAGGTCCATGAGCTCCTTCTGACGCTCCTCCAGCTCGCGACGGAGCTTCTCGATGCGCTCGTTCACGTCTCCGCCGTCGGAGGGGGTCCGGCGCAGCCGCATGCGCGCCCCGTCCGCCGCGTCGCGCAGACGCTCGCGCCAGGCACCGTTCTGTCCGCCACGCATGGAGTCCATGGCCTTGTGGTAGGCATCGCGCATGTCCCGGCCGTAGCGACCATCGCGACCCAGCTCCTCGAGCATCTCCTTCGCACGGTTCATCGAGTCGTCGAAGAGCACCCGGTACTGCTGGCCGTCCTTCAGGCCGCGCATCCGGAACTGGCCGGGCTGGCCGTTCTTCGAGCTCCAGACGAAGACGTCGGCTTCCTCGTCGTCGTCGCCCGAGGAGCGACGCCAGAAGACGTTCCCCTGGGAGTCCTCGTCGTCATCGCCGACCTTGCGCCAGAAGACGTTCCCGTCGGAGTCGTGGTCGCCATCGGCGCGGTGCCAGAAGACGTTGCCGTCGGCGCGGTCCTCGTCGTCGTGCTCCCCGAAGAAGACGTTGCCGCCGTTGCCACGAAGGCGAAGCACCTTGCGCTTCAGCTCCTTGGCGTCTTCGTCTCCGTCGAGGAGGAACACGTTGCCGTCCCCGCTCCGGAGGCGCATCACGCGACGCTTGGTCCCGTCCTGCTGGTTGCCGCCGAAGACCATGCGACGGCGCTCGGTGCGACGCTTGCCGTTCTCGTCCTCGAGGAGGATCTCGACGTCGGCTTCGACGTCCTGTCCTCCGTCCCCGGGGGACTGGAGGACGAAGCCCTGGCCGCCCTTCCCGTCGCTCTCGATGCGGAAGACCCGGCTACGCACGCGGTCTTTCCCTTCGTCGTCGGTCACCCAGACGTGGGGCTCGCCCTTCGACTCGAAGATCCAGCCCTGCTTGTCGTCGCCGGCCTGGAACCACTCGTTCTTCGCCTTCTCCTTGGCCTTCGCTTTCCACTTGGCCTTGGCCTTGGCGTCGCCCTTCGCGAACGCCTTCGGGTCGATCTCGACGAGGAAGACGTCGCCTTCGCGCTTCACGTGGAGCTGGATGCCCTTGGCCGTCATGTGCTTCTTCGCCTCGAAGAGGTGCGACTCGGAGGCCTTCCTCCCGTTGACCTCGAAGATCACGTCTCCGTCCTGGAGACCCGACTTCTCCGCCACCGAGCCGTCGAGGACGCGGCGCACCACGAGGTAGCCGTCCTCGGGCGAGTATTCGAAGCCGATCATCGGCGTGTCGTCCGTCGTCGCGAACGCGAAGTTCTGCCCGGACCCACCGGGGAACGCGAACACGTTCTTGCCGGAGCCGCCGAAGGACTCGAGCTGGGGCAGCTCGATGTCCATCTCGGCGAAGTCGAACTCCGGCAGCTCGGCGAAGTCGAGCTCGCTGAAGTCGAGCTCCGGAATCTGGATGTCGAGGTCGCCGAGCGCGAAGAACGGGTTCTCACCGTTCTGACCGCCGAACTGGAGCTCGAACACGTTGCCGAGATCGCCGAGCTTCTCGCGGAGCTCGTTCAGCTCCTCGGGGTCGTCGAACTCGAAGACCTGGCGGCCGTCCTCGTCGACGATCTCGACGCGACCCTGGAACTGCATGTCCTTGGCTCCGGAGCCTCCGTCGACCCGGACCTTGCCGTGGAAGACGTTCTCGTCGACCTCGTCCTGCCCGTCGCTCTTCGCGAGCTGCAGCAGGAGGTCGGAGATCTCGTCGCCTTCCTCGGTAGCGTCCAGCTCGATCGCGTCGACGAGCTCGAGGATCTCCGCGACGTCCGCGTCGGCGACCTCGACCACTTCGACTTCCTGGACCTCGCGTTCGTCCTGCTCGTCCTGAGCAGGCTCCTGGATCGCGGCGGCCAGTGCGAGCTGACCGCCCCAGAGTGCGGTGAAGGCCGAGGCGGCCGCGAAGACCGTCGCGCGCGAGCGGCGACGCTTTCCAGACAGTGAAACCAACATCTCGATTCTCCTTGCCAATTGGCTGTTCGACGTCGTCCAGGGGAGAAGGGCCATGGACGACCCTGCTGTGGGGAGTTCGAGTCCGCGGCGCATCCAGGCCGCGTACTCGACGAGCGCCGAGGCGTAGCGCTTGCGACGCCCCGTGCGCTTCACGACCAGGTGGTCGCAAGAGAGCTCACGCAGCGCGTCGATGCGCTGAGCGAGCCACCATGCCGCGGGGTGGAACCAGAACATCGCGCGCAGGAGCTCCTGGCCGAGCATGACCCAGGTGTCCTTGCGCTCGAGGTGAACGAGCTCGTGGAGCAAGACGCAGGAGAGCACCTCCGGCGCGAGCTTCGGCTCTTCGGACGCGGGCAGGAGCACGGCCGGTCGACCCAGGCCGTAGCACATCGGCGCCGCGATCTCGGGCGTGGTCAGGAGAGACACGCGCCCTTCGAGAGGCGATCCGGACAGGACTTCGTTCCAGACCGCGAGAACGTGAGCGTCCGTCGTGGGCTCCGCGCCGCGAATCAGGCGACGCGTCCGAACGAGGCGCAGCCCCGTGCGGGCGAGCGACCACAGAAGGCCCAGGACGTAGATTCCGGCGAGCGACCAGAGCACGCGCTCGCGATCGACGCTCCGCAGCGTGCCGAGCAACGCGGCCAGCGCGCCGGCTTCGTCCTCCTCGCGCGCGACGACGTCGGTCGTCGTACCGGCCTCGCCCTGCGCGGTGAGGAACGCCTGGGCTTCCTCGTCGCCCGCGGCCGCCATCTCCGTCAGCACGAGCAGGTCGAGCATCAGCTCCTCCTCCTCGAGCTGCGCGCGGGAAGGCTCGGTCGCGGTCACGACGAGGAGGACGTCCTCCGGCGAAGCGCTCTCCTCGACCGACGCGACCGGGGTCGTCTCCTCGGCGGTGGTCAAGGTCGGCAGGGCGCGCGCGAGGCGTCCCACGAACGGAAGCGATCCCGCCAGACCGCTGGCCTGCAGCCCCGCCTGCCCGAGCGGCAAGAGGAGCGACGCGACGAGCACCGCGCACAGGAGCTTGTAGGAGATGACCGGTTCGCGACGCCAGATCCGAAGGAGCACGAAGGCCACCGCGGCGGCGAGCCCGAGACCGACGGAGCCGACGAACAACTCGAGGGTCCAGCCCATCAGACTTCCTCCTCGTCCGACAGCTGCGTGTCGATGCGGCGACGCAATTCCTCGAGCTCTTCGCGGCTCATGGAGTCGTGGTTCAACAGGTGCGCGACCAGCGGGCTGGCGTCGCCCCGGAACAGCCGCGCCAGGAAGTCCTCGGTCATCGAGGTGCGCGCCTCCTTCCGCGAGACCTGCGCGCTGTACTCGTGGGCGCGCCCGGGACCCGGCCGCGACTCCAGCACGCCCTTCTTCTTGAGGATGGTCATCATCGTCTGGACGGTCGTGTAGGCGAGGTCACGACCATCGGCGACGAGGCGGTCCAGGACGTCCCGGACGGTCATCGCTGCGGGATGCGCGTCCCAGACGAGCTGCATGATCTCGAGCTCGAGGTCCGTGAGGCGCTTGGCGGGGGTGGGGTCGGGCATGGGAGGACTCCGTGGGGGAGCTTCTGCAGAAGTCCTAAGAGGTTAGGAGAGCTTCATCGACCCGCAAGCTCGATCTCCTAAGCTTTTCGTTGAAGAGCCGTAAGGTGGCGCGGCGCGAGGACCGGAAGACCGCGGAACGGCAGCCTTCGACCGCCGCGGCGCAGCCGGGCCCGTACGGGCAGAATCGCCCTTCTCGACGTCAGGAAGGCCGCTCTAGCGGCTTCCCGCCGCGCGCTCGGTCCGCACGGCGAGGCGTTCGCTCGCCTGCCTCTCCTGCAGCGCGACCGCGTGGAGCGCGAGGCGCGTCCAGGCGACGAGCTCGTCTTCGCACAGGCGCCCGGCGGCCAGCTCGGCGCAGAGGAAGTCCTCGGTGGACTCGCCGGAGCGCAGACGCCGTCGGAGCTCGTCGAGCGCCGCGGGATTCGACAACGCCGCTCCAACCCCTCGGCGCTCCCGCGCCTGCGACCAGCCCTCCCCGTCGGGGTCGAGCGCCCAGAGGCACAGGACGACCGCCTCGTGGTAGACCGCCGGAGGCGCGTCGGGCGTCGCGCGGAGCGCCTTGGCGAACCGGGCCGCCGCCTCGGGCCAGCGGCCGATCTTGCGCAGCGCGCGCGCCGCGACCAGGTCGAGCTCCGGTCGTTTGTAGCCGAGCTCCTGGGCACGCTGAACCGCGCCCATGGCCGACCGCGGCAGCGCCAGCTCGAGACGGACCCGTGCGAGCGCGTGCCAGGCCGCCCCGCGGGTGGGATCGGCACGCAGCGCGAGCTCGAAGTCCCGCTGCGCGGCGCGGCGGAAGCCGAGCGAGGCATAGAGCGCGCCGCGCGCCTCCAGGAGAGCGGTAGCGGTCCCTGCGTGATCGATCCCCAGGTTCAGCGCACCGACCGCCTCCTCGTTCCGCCCCTGGAGCGCGAGGGCTCGGGCGCGGCGCAGGGCGGCCCCCACGGAGGGGTCGTAGGGCACGAGGTGCCAGCCTCCCCAGCGCCACTCCGTCCCCGGCGGCGGCTCCGGCACGTAGCCGTCGCGGACGACCACGAGCTCGTGCCCCTCCGACCCTTCCGGATCGAAGATCTCCTGCGGAGTCCCCTGGACGCCGCGACACGCCAAGAGGCAGCTCGAGCCGACAGCAGCGGCCAGGAACCAGCCTCGCGCGCGGTTCTTTCCCCTTTGAACCGTCACGTTCCCCAACCGGAAGCGCGCGCGGCGCGATCCGGCTCCCGTACCATCGGCGTTCCCGTGCGCCGATCTCGAGCCCGATCGGCGCGAGTTCGCCCCGGCTCTCCCGTTCCCTCCCCGTGCCGCTCCGCGCCGTCTTCCTCGACATCGGCAACACGCTTCTGGACGAAGTGCGGTCGCGCTACGCGATCTACGCCGACGCCGCGACC
>CAZDYS010000214.1:0-1226 GCA_964509445.1 uncultured Planctomycetaceae bacterium | reverse complement strand
CACGCTTCTGGACGAAGTGCGGTCGCGCTACGCGATCTACGCCGACGCCGCGACCCGGCGCGGCCGCCCCGTGGACGAGGCGACGATGCGTGCGCGCATGGGCGCAGTGCATCGGGAGCTTCCGCCCTGGATCGATGGGGAGTACCGGTACAGCGATCCCTGGTTCCGGGCGTTCATCGCGCGGATCTTCGGTGCCCCGGGACTGGGCTTCGACGCGCTGGAGGTCGAGCGGATCACGGAGGAGCTCTTCGCGACCTTCGAGAGCCCCGAGACGTTCCGGCCCTTCCCGGGCGCGGTGTCCCTGCTGCGCTCCCTGCGGGAGGCCGGCTTGACGATCGGCGTCGTCTCGAACTGGAGCGCGCGCCTGGAGCGCGTGCTGACGGCGACCGAGCTGCTGCCCCACTTCGACTTCGTGCTCTCCTCGGCCCTCGAGGGCGTGCAGAAGCCGGATCCGGAGATCTTCCGCCGCGCTCTCGCCCGGGCGGAGGTCGATCCCGGGAGCGCGCTGCACGCGGGGGACCACCCCGAGCTCGACGTGGCGGCGGCGCGCGCCGTCGGGCTCCAGGCGGTCCTGGTCGATCACCGCGGCGCCTTCGGCGACGAAGAACCGCAGTGCGCGAGGAACCTGGCGGAACTCGAAGGCATGCTCTTGGAACGAGCCCCATGAGCACGAACGAACCGACCCCCGAGGAACTCGAGGAGCGCATCCGCGCCGTACGCGAGAAGATCTCCGGCCTGCGCAAGGAGATCGCGAGGAGCTTCCTCGGCGACGGTTCCGTCGTCGACCTGCTCCTCTACTCCGTGCTCGCCGGCGGTCACGCGCTCCTGGAAGGAGCTCCCGGGCTCGGCAAGACCACGCTGGTCAAGGCCGTCGCGCGCGCCCTGGACCTTGACTTCCAGCGCATCCAGTTCACCCCCGACCTGATGCCCGCGGACATCCTCGGCGCACGGATCCTCGAGGAGACCAGCGAGGGTGGACACGCGTTCCGCTTCGAGAAGGGGCCGCTGTTCTCGAACGTCGTGCTGGCGGACGAGATCAACCGCGGAACGCCGCGCACGCAGTCGGCCTTGCTCGAGGCGATGCAGGAGCGTCAGGTCACCGTCTACGGCGACACCTGGCGTCTGTCGGAGCCGTTCTGCGTGATCGCGACGCAGAACCCGATCGAGATGGAGGGCACCTATCCCCTGCCCGAGGCGCAGCTCGACCGCTTCCTGTGCCGCATCGA
>CAZDYS010000213.1:0-6927 GCA_964509445.1 uncultured Planctomycetaceae bacterium | reverse complement strand
AGCCCACGAGCTGGTAGCGGCGCGGCTCGGTCCGCGGGGGGAGCTCCGTGGGCTCGCGGGGCGTTCGACGCCGATCCATCGAGGAAACGCCCAGGAAGCCGCAACGCGGCGGGCCGGTCGCGCAAGGAGGGCTCGTCCGCGATGATCGCGCGGAGTCCCCCGTCTCCCAGCCCGGAGCTCCCTTGCCCGTCCCCCACGCCGCCCTCGCCCTCCTGGCCCTGTTCGCGCAGGACCCGACGCAGCGCACGCCGGTCGACGTCGACCTGTACTACGACGACCTGAACGTCCCCCACGTCTTCGGCGAGACGGACGAGGCCGCGCTGTACGGGCTCGGCTACCACCACATGCTCGACCATCCCACGGGGACGCTCGACCGGCTCTGGCGCTGGAGCGGACGCTTCTCCGAGGTCGCGGGGCCGAGCGCGCTCGACGAGGACTACCGCATCCGTCTGTGGCAGGTGCCCGAGACGGCGGCGCGCCACGAGCGCGCGCTCTCGCCCGAGCTGCGGCGGCTCTTCGACGCCTACGTGCGCGGCGTCGAGGACGGACGCGCCTGGTGGAGCCAGGGAGCCTCGCCGCCGAGCTCCAGCGCGCGGCTGCGCGAGCTCCTGGGAACGACGGTGGATCCGGACCACGTCGAGATGAACGTCGACCCGCTCCCGAACTACCTGAACCAGGGCTTCCATCCGTTCCAGTTCGACCCGCGCACGCCCACGGCGACGCACGCGGACTACGCCGCCGCCGACGTGCCCGCCTACGTGCAGCGCGTGGTCGATGCCCTGTTCGACCCGGCCAACCCCGTCACGCTGCAGCACGTGCTGCGCCAGGGCTGCGCCGTGAGCTCGGGTCGTGAGCTGCTCTACCGCGGCAACGAGATCGAGGGCGTCCCGGACGACACGACGAACGGGGCCTCGAACTCGTGGATCGTCAGCTCCGCCGCGACCGGAGGCCCGACGACCGTCCACCTGGACCCGCACACGCTGCGGAACAACCTGCGCTCGCGCTACTACCTGGTGCAGGTGCACGGCCCCGGGTTCCAGATGACGGGGATGGGCATGCCCGGAGTGCCGGGACTGCTCGCCGGCGGGAACGACGGGTTCGCCTGGAGCATCAGCAACACGAGCTCCAACATCGCGGTCACGAAGACGGCCTGGGAGGCGACGCTCGAGCCCGACCTGCCCCTTCGCTTCCGGTTCCGCGGCGACGTGCCGCGCACGAACCGCCGCACGGGCGCGCTGGCCTTCGGTCAGCTCCAGCGCACGCGGCGCTGGCTGTCCTACTTCGACGTCGTCGCGACCTCCGACACGGACGGGGACGGCGTGATCCAGCCTGCGGAGCGCGTGATGCGTTCGGTGCCGCGGGACACCTGGTACGTCCCCGCTCGACGGGACCTGGAGCTGCCCGGGCACCGGCACCCGGTGACGCGCGCGAACGGAGCGGAGCTCGACGGGTGGAGCGCGGCGCCCGGTCCCGGGGACACGATCCGCTTCGAGCAGTCGGCCTACACGCGCTCGGCCCATCCCTACGTGCACTTCCTGCGCATGGGGATGTGCCGGCAGGTCGACGGCGCCGCTCCCGGCCAGCCGGACGTGCTCTCCACCATCGAGGACACGCTCTGGAGCTTCTCGCAGAACTACCTCGTGGCGGATCACCGGGATCGGTTCCTGTACGTCTACAAGACCCGCGTCCCGCGCCAGGGTCCGGGCATCGCGGCCCGCTACGCGCCGGAGGACTACTTCGAGATCCAGGAGGGTCGGCTCGCCCTCGACGGGACGCGCGCGGACGAGCGGTGGCAGGGGTTCTTCGAGGCGAGCGACCTGCCGCGCATCGGACCGGTGACCGTGACCGGACCGGAGGCCTGGATCAACAACAACGTCACGCCGGACCTGGTCGAGGTCGGCGCGGACGGGAGCGACCCGCTCGACGACCGCTTCGACGCGAGCGACCTCGCGGCGCTCCCGGACGAGATCCTGCGTCCGCACCGCGTCCACCAGCTGCGACAGCTCCGGGCCGCCGAACTCCTCGAGCAGAGCGTCCAGACCCCTGGCGCGCTGGTCGGCTCCGCGAGCTCCGAGGCCGCGGGCAGGGACGTGACCGAGACCTGGATGGTCCGCATGTGGGCGTTCTTCCGGAAGGCGCGCGACGTCGTGGCCGCGGAGCTCCAGCCCGGTGACGACGACTTCGTGTTCCTGGCCTCCGTCGATCGGTTCCTGGACTGGATCGAGACCCATCGCCACCTGACCGAGGACGGGCTCACCTACGACCCGGCCGTGGACTTCGAGGCGCACGAGTACTCGCTGGTGACCGTCTACACGACGCTGCTGCGGTCGGCCTACCAGAACGTGGTCGTGCTCGATCCCTCGCTCACGGAGGCGCAGGCCGGCTTCGGTCGCGATCCGGTGCACCCGCTGCACGGGCTCGGCCCGGCGAGCTTCGAGCGTCCGACCTGGTCGCCCAACATCGACGCGATGTGGGACGCCCTGCGCGGCGTCGCCGGGAGCTTCGTGGGGACGGCCCCCCTGTGGCGCGCGGGCAGCGGTGGAGCCGGCCTGCAGAACCACGACCTCCTCGTGCAGCAGTGGGCGCTGCCGGCCTGGGTGAGCGACCCCCGCTTCGACGACGCGATGACGAGCGTGGATCCGGCCTTCGCGAGCGACATGCAGGGCACGCGCGTCACCCGCTGGGGCCACGTCAACGCGCTCGTCCTGACGCCGCACCTGATCCCCCCGCTGCGGAACCTCTTCTACGCGAACGCTCCGGACCGCCTGCGCGGGCACGTGTTCCAGGCTCTGCGCCCGAGCCTGCTGGCCGGGCTGGATCCCGGCGACCAGGACTTCTTCCTGCGGCGCCTGAAGTTCCCGGTCTACGAGAGTCAGCCCGTCCACGCGTTCCCGATCGGAGGCGTGGAGGACAGCCTGTTCCTGACCTCGAACCCCGCCGTCGACAACGTCGCCCCGCCGCGCGGCTCCGACCTCGGGCTCTACCGCTGGAACCAGGCGCCGGACGACTTCCTCTACCACCTGCCGCACGACTCCGGCTCGCAGATGCTCGTGTCCTTCGAGCTCTCGAATCCGCCTTCGCTGCGCGTCCGCGCCCTGATCGCCGTGGGCGGAACCGAGATCACCCGGCCCTTCCGGCCGCACCAGGACCGCTACGCGCCCAGCGCGGCGTTCGCGCGCCGCGCCTGGAGCGACGTGGAGCTCGACCGGACCGTGCTCGCGACCACGGCGGTCCACCACGTCCCGCTCTCCTACACGCCGGCTCCCTGACCCCTCCCGGCGCCGTTCGCCGGGACCGGGCCCCCGCTTCCGGTTTGCGCGAGGTCCCTGCAACGGCGGGTCCGGCGAGTGGCCTGGGGATGGCGACGCTCCCGAACCCCGAGCGCCCCCCCACGATGACGCCCGTGAGAACGCTGCCCCCCGCCGGCCTCCGCCGCGCCGGCCTGGTCCTGTGCCTCACCCCGCTCCTGCCCCTCGGCAGCGCCGCGGGCCAGAAGACGACCGCCTCCGAGCCGGTGCGGCTCTACTACGACGAGCTGACCACGCCGCACGTGTTCGCGGAGACCGACGAGGGCGCGCTGTTCGGGCTGGGCTACCAGCACATGCGCGACAACCCGATCGGGACGCTCGACCGGATCTGGCGCTGGAGCGGCCGCTTCGCGGAGTTCGTGGGACCCAGCTATCTCGACGAGGACTACGCGATCCGCCTGTGGCAGGTCCCCGAGGTCGCGGAGCGGCATCTCGCCACCATGCCGCCCGACATCCTGCGGCTCCTCGACGCCTACGTGCGCGGGGTCGAACGGGGCCGCGCCTGGTGGCGAGACGGGGAGCCGCGTGCGAGCGAGAGCACGCGCCTACGCAAGGTGCTCGGGACCGAGACGGATCCGGACCACGTCGCGCTGCACGTCGATCCCCTCCCCGACTACCTGAACCAGGGGTTCCACCCGTTCCAGCTCGACCCCGACTCCTCGGGCGTGCACCCCGACTACCGCCCGGAGGACGTCCCCGCCTACGTCCGGCGCGTGATCGACAACCTGTTCGACGTCGGGAACCGCGTCACGGTGCGCGACCTGGTCCGCTCGGGCGTGACGTTCAGCTCCGGCCGGGAGCTGCTCTATCGCGGCAACGAGATCGTCACGGTCCCGAACGACCCGAGCAGCGCGTCGAACTCCTGGGCGATCAGCTCCACGGCCACCGGAGGACCGACCGTCCTGCACTCCGATCCGCACGCGCTGCGGAACAACCTGCGCGCGCGCTACTACCTGCTGCAGGTGCAGGGCGACGCCTACCAGGTCGCCGGCATGGGCCTTCCCGGCGTGCCGGTCCTGATCGCCGGAGGCAACGACTCCATGGCCTGGGGGGTCACGAACTCCGGCGAGAACCTCGCGGTGACGAAGACCAGCTGGACCGCTCCGCTGGAGGACGACCTGCCGCTGCGCTTCCCGTTCGATCGTCCGCGGATCCTGCTCGACGCGGTCGCCCCGGCCGGGCTCGGCTTCGCGGCCATGCCGCTCACGAGCGAGCGCGACGTGCTGCGCTACTTCGACCCGGTCGCCTCCCGGGACCTGGACGGCAACGACGCGGTCGACGCCTACGAACGCGTCCTCGTGAGGCAGGTGCGCCGGCGCTACTACGTGCCCGCGCAGCGCGCGCTCGGCGTCCCCAGGAGTCGTCATCCGGTGACCCGGACGCGCGGCCTCGTGGTCGACGGGCGGGACGTCGTCCCCGAGCCGGGCGACGTGATCCGGTTCGACCAGTCCGCCTTCACCACCTCGGCGCACCCCTACGAGTTCTACCTGCGCCTGGGCCGCACCCGCGCCGTGTCCGGAGACCCGGACGGCAACGACGTGGAGACGGTCGTGCGCGAGCACCTGTGGAGCTTCACGAGCAACTTCCTGTTCGCGGACCACCTCGACCGCTTCCTCTACGTCTACAAGTCGAACGTCCCGATCCAGGGGGACCGCGTGGCGAACACCGTCGCGCCCGAGGACTACCGCGACATCCACGACGGCAAGCTGCTGCTCGACGGCACGCGCGCCGGCCTGCGCTGGAAGGGCTTCTACGGCTACGACGACCTCCCCACGATCGGGCCGGTGACGGTGCACGGCCCGGAGGTGTGGATCAGCAACAACCCGACGCCGGACCTGGTCGAGGTCGGCGCCGACGGGAGCTCCGAAGCCGACGACCGCTTCGACGTCTCCGATCTGGCCGCGCTCCCGAACGAGATCCAGCGCCCCGGGTCCGTCGCCAAGTGGCGGCAGCGGTTCGCGAAGCGACTGTTCTCGCAGGAGGCCCTCACGCCCGGCACGCTGGCAGGACGGTCGGAGGTCGTCGCCACGGACCTGACGGACCCGTGGATGAGCTTCCAGTGGGCGTACCTCGTCGAGGCGCGCGACATCCGCGCCGCGGAGCTCGGCCCCGGCGATCCGGACCTCCTCTCGCTCCCGGACGTCCATCGCTTCGTCGACTGGATGGAGACCCACCGCCACCTCTCCGAGGACGGGCTCACCCACGACCCCACCGTCGACTGGCAGGCGCACGAGTACTCGCTGGTCACGGTCTACGGCACGCTGCTCCGCTCCTTCTACGAGACGGAGCTGGCGCGCCAGACGAACCTGACGGCTCTCCAGGAGAGCTTCGGCGAGGACCCGCTCCACCCGCTCTACGACCAGGGCGTCGCGAGCTTCCGGCGGCCGGCCTACACGCCGAACATCGACGCGATGTGGGACGCGTTCCTGGAGGTCGCTCGTCTGTGGCGCCTCGGGTCCGGGGGGCAGGGGCTGCGCAACCAGGCGCTCCTGGTCAGCGGCTGGGCCTCGCCCGCCTGGGTCGACGACCCGCGCTTCTCCGACCGCATGACGGACGTGGACCCCACCTTCGCCAGCTGGATGCAGGGCAGCCGCGTGACGCGCTGGGGTCACGTCAAGCAGCTGATCCTCACGCCGCACCTCATCCCGCCGGGGCGCGCGGCGTCCTTCCGCAACGACGAGATCCGCCTGCGCGGACACGCGCTGATGGGCGTTCGTCCCGAGAACCTCGCCTCGCTCGACCCAAACCGCGTGCACCCCGTCCTCAGCCGCCTGCAGTTCCCGGTCTACGAGGACCAGGAGGTGCTGGCGCTCCCGTTCTGGGGCACGCGGGACACGATGATGGTCACGTCGAACAACCTGCTCTTCCAGGGCTCACGGCCGCACGGCGAGGAGGCGGCCCTGTACGCCTGGGACACCGACGACCACTACCTGTTCGTCCCCCACGAGAAGGGCTCCCAGGTCGTGCTGTCCTGCGAGCTCTCGAACCCTCCGTCCCTGCGGCTGCGGGCGCTCACGGCGCTCGGAGGGACGGAGCTCACCCGACCGGTCCGCGCGCACCAGCAGCGCTTCGCTCCGAGCCGGGCCTTCGCGAAGCGCGAGTGGACGACGGTGGAGCTGGACGAGGAGGCGCTTCGCTCGAGCAACGCGCATCGGATCACGCTCGGGTTCCGCCCGCAGGACTGAGCCTTCCGGGACGAGAACCGCGCCTCGCTTGCAGAGTCGCGTGAGCCGAGGCGCTAGGCTCCCGAGACGATGCGGTTGCGGAATCGAATCCTGGCCTGGGTCCTCGGCCTGGTCATGCTGCTCTGGCGGGCGACCACGCGCGGCCGCATCGTCGGAACCGACCCGCGCGAGGAGCTGCAGCGCGACGGACGCGGCGTCGCGATCGCGTTCCTCCACGCCCACCAGGTCGCCGGCCTGTTCGCCTATCGAGGCGCGAACACGATGGTGATGGTCTCGCAGTCGCGCGACGGAGACCTGGCCATCCCGGCTCTGCGTCTGCTCGGGATCCGCGCGGCGCGCGGGTCCTCGAAGAAGCGCGGCAGGGACAAGGGGGGGATGGCCGCGCTGCAGCAGCTGCGCGAGTGCGCGCGGTCCGGCGGCAACGCGATCATCCC
>CAZDYS010000212.1:0-6935 GCA_964509445.1 uncultured Planctomycetaceae bacterium | reverse complement strand
TACACTCTTTCCCTACGCGACGAGGACGGCCCTCTTCCGCCTCGGCCGCGCGGGCCCGGGCGCCGCCCCGACGCGGAGGCGTCGGAGGGAGACGCGTCCCCGGAAAGCTCCCATCCGGAGCGGCCCTTCGCCCGAGAGGCTCAGCGACTGGAGCTGCTCGTCCTCCTGGACCGCGCGGAGCACGACGAGCGCATGCGGGACCTGCGCTGGTTGCTCCTCGCGACCTGGGCTCTGGTCGCCGGAGGCTGTTCGCTCCTCGTCGCCTGGGTCGTGCGCGCCGGGCTACGACCGATCGCGACCCTCCGCCGCGAGCTGCGCTCCGTCGACGAGGAGAAGCTGAGCCACCGCTTCGGGGCCGACGACACGCCCGAGGAGCTCGTGCCGATCGTCGACCAGCTCAACCAGTTCGTGGCGCGGATCGAACGGGCCTTCACGCGCGAGCAGCTCCTGACCGCCCACGCCGCGCACGAGCTGCGCACGCCGATCGCGGGTCTGCGCACCACGCTCGAGGTCGCTCTCGCGCGCGAGCGTCCCGCGGCGGACTACCAGCGTGCGGGACGACAGGCCCTCGAGGTGGTGCACGAGCTGCAGCACATCGTCGAGGGGCTGCTCGCCTTCGCGCGCGCCATGGACGCGCCGGAGGTCCGTCTGGAGGAGTCCCTCGACCTGGTCGCCGAGGCGCGCCGGGCCGCAGAGGAGGCACGTCCCGCGGCCCTGGAGCGCGAGATCTCGTTCTCCTTCCGCGGGCAGCCCGTCGCGGTCGTGCGCACGAGTCCCGTCCTCCTCGCGCGCGTGCTCTCGAACCTGTTCTCCAACGCGGCGTCCCACGCGGATGCGGGCAGCGAGGTCCTCGTGGACGTCGAGCGCGACCAGCGCTTCGTCCGCCTGCGCATCGAGAACGACTGCTCCGATGCGCCTGCGGACGTCGCCGAGCGCGCCTTCGACGTGCTCTGGCGAGCCGATGCAGCGCGCTCCGCGGGGGGTCACTCGGGGCTCGGACTCTCTCTGGTGAAGCGTCTCGTGCGCGGGCTCGAGGGCGAAATCACGGCGCAATACGCCGCGGCTCGATTCCGCGTGGAGCTGGTGCTGCCGTCTGCCGCAGCCCTGCGAGGCGAGGACCGACAGACCTCGCGCTGATCGGCTCCAGCTCGGAGGGGTCGAGGTCCGATGGAGCCTTCACCCCGATGGTTCCCAAGCTCTCCTCCCTGCGAGCGGTCACGTACCTGACCCCAGGTCTCCCGCTCGAGCTCTTCGAGCTCTCCTGCGACACGATCGCGGAGGCGCTCGATCGTCCCGTCACGCTCGACGTGGTCGAGCAGGGAGCGGAAAACCCGTTCGCGAACGGGGAGGCGGACCTGGGCTTCCTGTGCTCGCCCACCTTCCTGCGCCTGCGCGCCCAGTCGCCGTCGTCCATCGAGCTCGTTCCGGCGGGCTTCGTGTTCGACGAGGAGCGCTCGGGAGGGGCCGCGGTCTACTTCTCCGACGTGGTCGTGCGCGAGTCGCACGTCGCCGAGTGCTTCGGAGACCTCGAGGGCTGCGTCTGGGGCTACAGCGATCCGCTGTCGCTCTCGGGCTACTTCAGCGCGCGGCAGAAGCTGCACGCGCTCGGGGATCCGGATCCGTTCTTCGCTCGCGAGGTCGACACCGGCTCGCATCTGCGGTCGGTCCAGGCGATCCTGCAGCGGGACATCGACGCGGCGGCGATCGACTCGAACGTCCTCGCACGACTGTTCGTCGAGGTGCCCGAGCTGGAGGACCAGCTGCGCGTCGTGGAGACGCTCGGGCCGTTCCCGATCCAGCCGCTCGTCGTCCGCAGCGAGCTGCGCGACCTCGCGGGACCGATCGCGAACGCGCTCCTCGCCTGCGATCAGGACGGTCGGCGCGCGCGACGTCTCGCCGCGCTCGGCGTGAACGGCTTCCGGGCCGTGTGCGTCGAGGACTATGACCGCGAGCAGGCCGAGATGGCTGCCCTCGGTTGGCCCGCCGCCTGAGCCGGCGTCAGTCGGTCTCGAGGCCCGCCTCGCTGGGAGAGTCGCGCCAGGTCGGCACGCTCGGACGCTCGATCCACTCCGCGTCGTAGACGCCGACGAAGGCCGGTGCGATGCGCCGCTCCGTCCTCTGCAGGAAGAACGCGAGCTTCCCGGGAGAGTCGTCCCGCCAGCGACCGTTCATCACGGTCTTGCCCCAGTGGTGCGCGACGCCGGCCAGCTCGAACTTCTCGAAGCGCCGCTCCTTGGCGTTCCAGGTCGCACGGCCGGCGAGACTGCACGAGATCCCGTGGGGTTCCACGCGCTTGGGCTTCCAGAGGGTCTCTCCACCGAGCCACTCGTCTCCCGCGTCGGCGCGCGTCGAGCCGGTGAGGTCCACGACCCAGCGTTCCCCGACGCGGGCGCGCGGAATCGCGATCAGCTGGGCACGTTCGACCTCCGCGGGCGCGTAGGGGAGCGTCTGTCCCCGCGCGTTGTCGACCAGGTGGAACCGTGCGAGGCGCTTCGCGAGGAGCGGCAGCTCGATGCGTTCGCCGGAGGAGAGGTCGGCGGGCATGGCCGCGTCGATCTCGGCCTCGGAGAACCACGCGAAGTCGCGGTTCCAGCTCCTGGCCGCCGCGCCCTCGTCGTCCAGCTCGCGCACGATCCGCTCGAGCGCCAGCCCGTCCTCGGGGAAGCTGTCCTCCCAGCGGTGCGCGGCGTCGAGCTCGGCGTCCGGAGCGAGTGCGCGCTCCTCCGCGGGCAGCGCCTCGAACGCCGCCAGCGCGGCGTGCATCGTCGCGAGCTGCGCTCCGGGGTCCCGCGTGTTCACGCGGGTCAGGAGCTTGCCGCTCGGAGCGAAGATCCAGGTGCCCTGGCGCGAGCCCTTGTCCGTGATGCGCTCGCCGCCGTTCACCGCGCGCTGGAAGAACAGACAGTCCGCCTCCGAGCCGCGCTGCAGGCGCCAGACCTCGTCCGCGGCGCAGATGAAGGAGGCGCTCAGCTCGATGACCTCCGCGGACGTGAAGACGGACCGCCGGTCCGCCACGCCGTTGCCTCATGTGCAGCCGAGCGGGTGTCCGTTCATCGCCCAGAAGAGGAGCGGCTTGCCCTCGCGGGACGCCGCCCGCAGGCCTTCCGCGAAGTCCGGGATCCACGGAATGGCCTCGAAGGCGAGCTCCTCGCCCTGGGGCAGGACGACCGCCTGCCAGTGCGGGGCGTCGTCCGGGGTGATCGGGGCGGGGTCGGTTTGGAGCGCGAGCAGGCCGAGGAGGAGGAGCGGACTCATACGGGCGAGCCTAGCGCATCTCGCGCCGACGCGCCGCAGGTCAGCGGGCGGCGCGCACCGCCGCGGCGAGCGTCAGCTCGACCTGACTCGCGTCGAAGGACTCCGAGTTCGAGAGCGTCGCGATCGTCAGTCCTTGCTCCGGATAGTGCGCGAGCATGGTGTTGAAGCCGTTGATGCCGCCGCCGTGGTAGACCGACGGGACACCGCCGCGCTCGCCGAGGAACAGCCCGAAGCCGTAGGGAGCCTCCTCCGCGCTCTCGAGCAGGAAGGGCAGCGTCATCTCCTCGAAGGTGGCCGGCTCGACGACCTTTCCGGTGCGCAGCGCGATCTCCCAGCGCACGAGGTCGCTGGCGGTCGAGGCGAGCGCGCCGGCGGCGCCGGGCTGGCTGAGCCCGATCGGGCGGTCGTTGGACAGCTCTCCGTCCAGGAAGCGGTAGCCCTGGGCGCGGTTCCTGATCAGCCGCGCGTTCGAGTCGTAGAGCGTCCGGTCCATCCCGAGCGGACCGAAGAAGCGCTCCTGCATCAGCGCGCCGTACTCCGTCTCGGTGACGTTCTCGAGCAGCACGCCGAGCAGGTAGTAGCCGGTGTTGTTGTAGAGGAACGCCGATCCGGGAGCGAAGTCGAAGGGCCGGTCCTTCACGAAGCCGAGGAGCTCGTCGTGAGACAGCTCGAGCGGCACCGTGCGCGACCACTCCTCGCCCAGCGACGTGTAGCTCGGGATGCCGGAGGTGTGCGTCAAGAGGTGCCGGACGGTGACCGTGTGCCCGAGCGTCGGGAAGTCGGGCACGTAGACGTTCATGTCCTCGTCGAGGTCCACGTCGAAGGTCTCGACGAGCTGGCAGACCGCGGCGGCCGTGAACTGCTTCGTGATCGAGCCGATGCGGAAGATGGTCTCCGTGTTCACGGGGACGTCGTGCTCCGCCTCCGCCAGGCCGTAGCCCTTCGCGAAGAGCAGCTCGTCGTCCAGCGCGACCGCGACCGAGAGCCCGACGAACGCGGGGTCCTGGATGGCCTCCTCGACCGTCGCGTCGAGGAGCGCAGGAAGGTCCTGGGTCGGCGAGTCCTGGGGGATGGCGAGGAGGGTCAGGATCGCGAGGAGCTGCATGGTCTGCCTGGTCTAGATGCGTTCGATGTCGTCCGGCTCGATCGTGTGGTCGTTGTCGACCTCGCCGGTGTTGCGCGTCGAGGCGGGCTCGAACAGGAGCACGCTCGCGTCACCCACCGGCTTGTGCGGCACGCCGCGCGGCACTACCAGGAACTCGCCCGGTTCCAGAGAGACGACCTCGTCGTCGGGAAGGTGGATGTCGAGCTGTCCCTCGACGACGAAGAACAGCTCGTCCTCGTTCTCGTGGGTGTGCCAGACGAACTCGCCCTCGGTCTTGGCGAGCTTGACGTGCTGGCCGTTCAGCTCGCCGACGAGCTTGGTCGTCCAGGTCTCCGAGAAGGAGGCCAGCTTGTCCCGGAGGTTGACCTTGGCCGCCACGCTCAGTCCTTCGGAATGTCGCCGAGGACGCGCACGCGCTTCACGGCCGCAGCGTCGAAGACCACGTCCCGCTCGTCGACGGCGACGCCGTACTTGGCGGTGTTACGCACGAACTCCTCCGCGGCATCGGCGTTCTCGATCGCGTGGATCGAGCAGTCGTGCATCAGGACCTGGAAGCCGTTCGAGTTGTCGAATCGGCCGATGTAGACGGTGTCGCTGGTCTCGACGACGAGGTTGATCCCGTGGGGGGCTTCGGAGATGTGCATGGCGAGAGACGGATCCTTCTTGGGGAAAGCGGGGCGGCCATTGTCGCGCGAGGCCGGAGGAAGGTCGAGGCGAGGGACCTCGATCTCCCGGTCCCCGTGCGCGGCGCCTCAGGGAACGTAGGCGTCGGGCGTGTCCAGGGGGGCTCCGGTCGCCTCGTCGATCGAGCTCTGGGCACCGACGGTGTGCATCCACAGTCCGAGCTCCCGGGCGAGGCGCGCGACGCGCTCGGGCTCCCGGCTCGCCAGGTCACGACGCTCTCCCAGGTCCGCGTCGAGGTCGTAGAGCTCGAACCCGCGGTCGCGGTGCCGGAAGATCAGCTTCCACGGGCCGCGTCGAACGGCCGTGAACGGCTCGATCCCCGGTCCGGCGACGCCCCAGTAGTGCGGCTGGTGCCAGAACAAGGCGCGTTCGCTGCGCGCCTCGCGCCCGAGGAGGAGCGGTGCGATGTCCCGCCCGTCGACCGGGTGCGTCGGCGGCGGCTCGACGCCGGCCCAGCGCAGGATCGTCGGAAAGAGGTCGTGGGTGACGACGGGTCGCTCGGTCCTGGCGTTGCGACGCAGACCGTCCGTGACGCCGGGCCAGGCGACGACCTGCGGCACCCGGATCCCTCCTTCGTAGGCCGAGCCCTTGCCGCTCCGCAGCGGTGCGTTGTGGGTGTGCTTCTCCCCGCCGCGCGCGTGGGCGGAGAGGCCTCCGTTGTCGCTCGTGAACACCACGATCGTGTCCTCGGTGACGTCGAGCTCCTCGAGCAGCGCGACGAGCTCGCCGAGAGCGACGTCCACCGTCTCGATCATCGTCGCGTAGGCGGCCTCGCGCGCGTCGAGCCCTTCGTACCTCGAGAGGTAGCGCTCGTTCGCCAGGATCGGCGCGTGCACGGCGTAGGGAGCGAAGTTCAGGAAGAACGGGCGCCCGTCGGCCACGGCCGCGCGCACGTGCTTCTTCGCCTCCGTCGTCAGCGCCTCGGTGAGGTACGTGTCCGTTCCGTGGTAAGCCTCGAGCCCCGGCACGTCCCAGACGCTCGGTTCCTCCACGCCGCCGGGGCCGTCCCGCTTCGCGACCGTGAAGTCGTGCGTGCCGTAGTAGCTCGCGGGACCTCCCGGGCCGTGGCCGGCGACGTTGACGTCGAAGCCGAGGCGGGTGGGATCCGCTCCGCTCGTGCCGACCGCGCCGAAGTGCGCCTTGCCGACGTGGATCGTGCGGTAGCCGTCCTCCTGCAGCAGGCGCGCCAGCGTCACGTCGTCCTCCTGCAGACCGTTCACGTTCCAGGCCGGCGCACGGACGCCGGGGAAGGCCGCCGACTGGTCCCGGTCCTTCCAGAGCGTCCAGTAGGTGATGTGCGTGCGGGCCGGCCACTGACCGGTCATCAGGCTCGTGCGCGTCGGTGTGCAGACCGGCGCGGCGGCGTAGGCGTTCGTGAACGTCGTGCCGCGGGCCGCGAGTCGTTCGAGGTGCGGCGTGTGATAGCGGTCGTTGAACGGCGTGCGCTCGGTGTGGAGCGGGTGCGAGACGTCCTGCCAGCCGAGGTCGTCGACCAGGAAGAGCACGACGTTCGGTCGCGCGCGATGCGCTTCGGCCTCCTCGACCCCTGCGGAGGAGCACGCCGCGCTCGCGAGGAGCGCCAGGAAGAAGAGGCCCGCCGGACGCACGTCAGTTCGCGAGCTCTTCCGCGGCGATGGAGGCCAGCTCCTCCAGCAGCCGCTCGGGCGATGTTCCCAGCGCGCGCTGGTCGTCGGTGTTGAGCATCAGGCTCCCGGCGATCTGCGCGCCGTCGAAGTAGGCCATGGTCGCGAGGAAGCCGGTCATGATCCCGTCGTGCCCGATCTGCCGTCCGAGCGGCGTCTCGCGCACCATCACGCCGAGGCCGTACTCCTTGCCCGGGCCGAGCTGGGCCGGGACGGTGTCGAGCATCGTGGCGAGGTAGTCGCCCTCC
>CAZDYS010000211.1:0-6961 GCA_964509445.1 uncultured Planctomycetaceae bacterium | reverse complement strand
CCGAAGGCGGGGCTCGTCGAGGCACCGGTCGATCGTCTACAAGGGCAGCAGCCCGCCCCCCCACCCCGGACGACGACACGACGTGACGGAAGCGAAGACGATTCGAGAGGCGCTCCAGGTCCGCCAGGCCCAGCACGACTTCCTGGACCGCGTGGACGGTCCCCACGGGACCGCCATCGGGGCGCGCGACGGCCGCCCCGTGATCCAGGTGTTCCTCGAGCACAAGGTGCACGCGACCTGGCTGTGCGAGGGCGACGCCGTCCCGCCGGTGCTCGAGCACGACGGCCTCACCTGTGCGACGGAGGTGTTCCAGGTGGGCGGCGAGCTGGCGGCGCCCTCGGAGCCGGGTCCGCTGTCCGGCCCCGCGCTGCAGCTGCGGCAGCGCCTGCGGGGAGGAGACCCGTACCTGCAGCCGGGCTCCCAGCTGAGCTTCCAGGACGACAGCGGCGAGCAGGCCAGCGGCACGCTGGCCGCCTTCGCGCGATGCCGCGAGACGGGCAAGCTCGGGCTCCTGACGAACGCCCACGTGGGCGTCTTCGAGGGGAACGTGCTGACGCACCCGGACGTGCACAGCCGCATCGTCGCGCGCGTGACGCGCCTCGTGCGCCTCGAGCCGGCGGCCTCCCACTGGGGCGGAGTGATCCAGGTCCCGGACGCCCACTTCCTCCTGGACTGCGCGTTCGCGGAGCTGGTGGACCCTCTGCCTCCGCTTCGGACCGAGCTCCCCTGGCTGAGCGACGAGGGCACCGTCGAGTACGCGCCGCTGGGCACGGCGCGCGAGATCGACCTGGACGACCCGGCCCTGTGGCCGATCGGTACCGCCGTGTTCTCCGTCGGCCGCTCGCGCGGGGAGCAGCGCGGCACCGTGCGCGGCCTCGCGTTCCAGTACGCCGACGGTCCGCACGTCTCCTGCTACACGGACCTCCTGGTGACGTCCGAGGACGAGAGCGAGGGCGGCTGGTTCAGCTGGCCCGGCGACAGCGGCAAGCTCGTCGTGACCGACGACGAGGACGCGATCCCGGTTGGCCTCCTCTGGGGCGGAAACCTGCTGCGCACGAACCGCGACTACGAGCTGGTCGACCACTCCTTCGCGGCCGGCGCGTTCGCGGTCCAGGAGGCCCTGGGGATCGACCTCCTGCGCGAGCTCCCGAAGCGCTGAAAGGCGGCGGGGCCGCCGCCCTTCAGCTCTTGCGGCGCAGCCAGACGGTCAAGGCGACGGCGCCGACCTTGCCCTCCTGCCGCGTGAACGAGGCGTCTCCCGGATCGCCCTCGCCGAGCTCCGCCGCCAGCACCTGCTCGCAGACGTAGCCCGCGTGGGCGCGCGCGGCGTCGAGCACGTCGTCCTCGCCCGCCAGGGCGACGTCGATCCGGTCCGAGACGTCGAAGCCCGCCTCGCGCCGCGCGACCTGCACGATGCGCACGACATCGCGCGCGAGGCCCTCGCGCTCGAGCTCGGGCGTCGTGCGCTTGTCGAGCGCCACGACCATGTCGTTGGAGGGCAGCGCCTGGACGACGAGGCCGTCGAGCCCGTCGCGCGGAACGAGGGCGAGCTCGTACTCGTCGCTCTCGAGCACGCGGTCCATCAGCTCGATGCCGCCGTCCGCCGTCTTCCTCCACTCGCCCGCGCGCATCGCCGCGAGCATGGCCTTCATCGAGCCGCCGACGCGCGGGCCCAGGGCGCGCGCATTGAGCTTCAGCTCGAACCGCCCCAGGTCCTCGACGTCGTCGGCGGTCGCGACCGCCTTGACGTTGACCTCGTCCTGCAGGAGCTCGAAGTAGGGCTCCAGCGCCTTCGCTCCGGCGCCGGCGACCGTCAGCGAGGCCAGCGGCAGGCGGATCCGCAGCCGCTCGTCGTCGCGGATCGCGAGCGCGGCCGAGGCGACCTGACGCACGCGGTCCATCTCGCGCACCAGCGCGGGATCGCTCGGCAACTCCGCCGCGTCGGGCCAGTCGACCAGGTGGACGCTCTCCGCACCGGTCAGGCCTCGGTAGAGCTCCTCGGCCAGGAGCGGCAAGAGCGGCGCCACGGCCTTCGCAAGCGTGACGAGCACCGTGTAGAGGGTGTCGAACGCGTCCTGGTCCTCGGCGTAGAACCGCGAGCGGCTGCGGCGGATGTACCAGTTGTTGAGCGCGTCGAGGAACGCCCGGACCTCGGAGCACGCGCCGGGGATGTCGTAGTTGTCGAGGCCCTCCTGGAGGTTCTCGACGAGCTCGCGCGTCTTCGCGAGCGCGTAGCGATCCAGGAGCCCCTGCTGGTCCGTGCGCAGCGTCGCTCGGACCCCGCCCGCGTTCGCGTAGAGCGTGAAGAAGTGATACGCGTTCCAGATCGGGTTGAGCACGAGCCGCACGACCTCGGCCACGCCCTTGCCCTCGAGGTCCATCTGCAGGTCGCCGGCGCGCATCAACACGCTCGAGGACGCGAAGAACCAGCGCACCGCGTCGGACCCCATCGAGTCGAACAGCGCCGTCGGCTCGGGGTAGTTGCGCAGTCGCTTCGACAGCTTGCGACCGGTGACGTCGGTCACGACGCCGTGGCAGATGCAGTTCTGGAACGGCGGTCGGTCGAACAGCGCCGTCGAGAGCACCATCATCGTGTAGAACCAGCCGCGCGTCTGCGCGACGTACTCGACGATGAAGTCGGCCGGGAAGTGCTTCTCGAACCACTCCGCGTTCTCGAACGGGTAGTGGACCTGGGCGTAGGGCATCGAGCCCGACTCGAACCAGCCGTCGAGGACGTCCTCGACCCGGCGCATCGTGCTCTTGCCGGTGGGGTCGTCGGGGTTGGGGCGCGTCAGCTCGTCGATCGCGGGACGGTGCAGGTCCGTGGGACGCACGCCGAAGTCGCGCTCGAGCTCGTCGAGGCTGCCGTAGACGTCCACGCGCGGGTACTTGGGATCGTCCGACTTCCAGACCGGGATCGGGGAGCCCCAGAAGCGGTTGCGGCTGATCGACCAGTCGCGCGCGCCCTCGAGCCAGCGGCCCATCTGCCCGTCACGGATGTGGTCCGGGACCCAGCGGATCGTCTGGTTCAGCTCGACCATGCGGTCGCGGAACCTGGTCACCTCGACGTACCAGGAAGAGACGGCCTTGTAGATCAGGGGCTCGTCCGTGCGCCAGCAGTGCGGGTAGTTGTGCACGTAGGTCTCGTGACGAACGACGACGCCGCGCTCCTTGAGCGCCTTGGCGATCTCCTTGTTCGCCTCGAAGACGTTCACGCCCTCCCAGTCCGGTACCTCCGCCGTGAACTGGCCGGCGTGGTCCACGGGACAGACGATGTCGATGTCGTTCTCCGCGCAGACGTTCTGGTCGTCCTCGCCGAAGCCCGGGGCCATGTGGACGATGCCCGTGCCCTCGGTCGTGTCGACGAACGCGGCGCCGAGCACGCGGAACGCGTTCGCGTGGCCTTCGAAGTACGGGAACAGCGGCTCGTAGCGCCGGCCGACGAGCGCGCTGCCGGGCAGGCGCTCGACCTCCTCCCAGCCCTCGAGCTCCTTCGCGTACTTCGTCACGAGCGCGGCGCCGAGGATCGTGCGCGCACCGTCCTTCTCGAGCACCGCGTACTCGATCTCCGGCCCCACGGCGGTCGCGAGGTTGGAGGGAAGCGTCCAGGGCGTCGTGGTCCAGATCAGGATGTCGGTCGGCGGCTCGCCGTCCGCATCGGGGACGAGACGCAGGCGCACGGTCAGCGCCGGGTCCTGCCGCTCACGGTAGGAGTCGTCGAGGCGCGTCTCGAAGTTCGAGACGGGGGTCTCCGCCGCCCAGGAGTACGGCATCACGCGGTAGCTCTCGTAGAGCAGCCCCTTGTCGAACAGCGACTTGAAGGCCCACATCACGCTCTCCATGTAGGAGAGGTCCATGGTCTTGTAGTCGCGCTCGAAGTCCACCCAGCGCGCCTGGCGCTCGACGTAGGACTCCCACTCGCCGGCGTACTTCATCACCGTCTGGCGACAGTGCTCGTTGAAGCGCCCGATCCCGTACTCGGTGATCTTCTTGCGGCCGGAGATCCCGAGCTCCTTCTCGGAGCCCATCTCCGCGGGCAGGCCGTGGCAGTCCCAGCCGAAGCGGCGCTCGACGCGCTTGCCGCGCATGGTCTGGTAGCGCGGCACGATGTCCTTGATGTAGCCCGTCAGGAGGTGCCCGTAGTGCGGCAGCCCGTTCGCGAAGGGCGGTCCGTCGTAGAACACGAACTCCCCGGCGTCGCCGCGCTCGGAGATCGAGCGCTCGAAGATGCGCTGCTCCTTCCAGTAGGCGAGCTGTCGCTCCTCGAGCGCGGGGAAGTCGGGCTGCGCGGCCACGTCGGGGTACGGGCGCGCGTCGTCTTGCGATCCTTGGGTGTCCATGGCGGTCCCTCCGGGGCCTGTCGCGGAGACTCTAGCCGCGGTTCGGAGCCAAGTCGCGCCCCCAGGGGCGGTTGTGGCCCCTGCGCGGCCCGGTCCGGCGCGTCCACGAACGGATCCGGCAAAATCGCAGGAAGGGCGGGAAGCCCTCGGTCGGTGCTCCGATAGAACCGTCGCGACCCCTCCCCGTTTCCGGGGAGCTTCTTCCCATGCACAGCCCCTCCTCCGCCCTGGCCGCCGGCCTCGCGACCCTCGTGCTCGCTTTCGGCACCGTCAGCTGCGAGTCCGGCGCCGCCGGCACCGCCTCGTCCCCGTCCGCCCCGGTCGTCGTCGACGCCACCGCTCTGACCGAGCACCTGCGTCCGACCGGCAGCGAACGAGCCCTCCTGGTGAACTTCTGGGCCACCTGGTGAGGCAGCTGCGTGGCGGAGATGCCGGAGCTCGTGCGGCTCCAAGAGGAATACCGAGAGCGTGGACTCCGCGTCGCGCTCGTCTCGCTCGATCTGATCACGCCGGGCGGCAAGGACTCCGCGGAGAATGTGCAGGCGTTCCTGGACGATCGCCAGGTCGCGCTCGACGCGGTCGTGTACCGAGACGCGTTCGAGACGCTGCAGTCCACCTGGGGCCTCGGCAACGGCCTGCCCTACTCGGTCACGATCGCGCAGGACGGAAGCGTGCTGCAGGGCATCACCGGGGCGGCGTCCCACGAGCGGTTCGCCTCGATGATCGAAGAGGCCCTCGACCGCTAGAGCGCGACGCCGTCGCGACGGCACCGCGCTCTCTCGACGCTTCCTCTGCCGCGCTCCTCTACTGGAGCGTGACGAGGATCTTGATGACGCCGGTGCCCTTCTCGAGCGTACCGAGCGCCTTGCCGACGATGGTGCCGGCCTTCGGGTCCTCGGCGCGCATCGCGTGCCCCGGGATCGAAGCCGTCACCAGGAGGTCGCCCGGGAAGATCGGACCGTTCTCGGCCGAGACCTTCGTCGGGACGATCCCGACCACGGCGACCGGGACCTCGTCGTGGAGCTGCGCCATGTCCTGGCGCTTCAGCGAGGTGCGCTCCACGCGCCCGTCGACCGGCGCGGCGATCCGCGAGGTCGTGTCCCACTCGCGCTCCGAGCCCACGAAGCCGGGCTGCGTGCTGTAGACGCCGATCACGAGCGAGGAGTGCGCGCTCGACGAACGGACGACCGCACGCGGGTTCTTGACGTCGATCACGAGCAGGTCCCCGGGCTCGACGCTGCTCGCGCCGGACGTCACGCGGATCATCTCGGCGTAGTCCGCGCCGCCGCCCGTGAAGGCGCCGTCGCAGAACGCGTCCCCGTCGGCGTCGACGCGGAACTCGATGTCGAAGCCGACCTCGGCCTCGATCAGCTGCGAGCTGACAGCCGACCCGGCCGCCGCGTTGATCTCGAGGATGTCGTTGCCCGCGCTGCTCGCCTGGGTCCGGCTCAGCTCGACGGCGCGACCGACCCCGCCGACGGCCGTGTTGTTCACCTCGAGCCCGCTGACGCTGCCGGCCTCGGTGATCTCCAGCCTTCCCTGGACGTCGAGGTCGGCGTTGACCGTCGCGTCCGCGTTCAGCGTCGTGAGTCCGTCGACGACCATCGTGCCGGAGTTCGTCACGCTCGACTCGTTCGTCACGGGGAAGTGGTTCGTGATGCTCGTCCCCATGTCGATCGTCTGGGTCGGGAACCCGTTCGACGTCTGGAAGAGGAAGGAGTCCGTCACGTCGTCGTAGGCCAGGCCCCAGGTCGGGAAGCTCGTGGAGTGCGCGATCACGTTGCGGATCGGGTTCGCGAATCCGGCGGCGAACATCTCGATCATCGGCGCGGGAGTCGCGCTGGTGACCTCGGCGAAGGTCAAGGTGCTGAGGTCCGTCGGAACCGAGATGTCCCCGTCGAGGACGGTAGTGCCCGTGTGCGTCGTCGTGCCCGTCACCTCGACGTCGCCGAGGAACTCCCCGGCCAGGACGGAGCCGGAGGCGCGCACGCCCCTGCCGGTGGAGGTCCCGAGCTCGGCGAAGGTGCCGCCCGGATCGCTCGCGAGCTCGCCGCGGACGCCGACGCCGGTCGCGTGTCCGAAGACCCCGACGTTGTCCGTCAGGCTCGCGCCGGTGGAGAGACCCAGGACGCCGATCTCACGGCCGGGGATGTCCAGCGTCTCGATCCCGTCGAAGTTGGTCCCTCCCTGAGCGGCGAGGTAGCCCTGGGTCGGGCCGTTCAGCCCGTCCGCGCGCACCGACGCCGGGGCGGAGAAGTCGGAGGTCCCGACCACGTGCAGACGCGTTCCGGGCGACAGGGTGTTGAGCCCGATCCCGCCGGTCGTCGCGTCCACGTACAGGTCCTGGGAGAGCGGGTAGAGCTCGCCCAGCGTCGGCGTGGTGTTCGCCGCGAGGCAGCCCGCGAGTCCTGGGTTCGAGCGGTCCTCGAGACGACGCGCACAGAGCGCGGAACCCGACAACGGAGCGACGCCGGAGGTCCCGGGTCCGGGGACGGGCGTGAAGCTCGGCCGCGAGGCTCCCTGGACGCTGGACTGGCGCGAGGACTTCGCACCGTCGTCCGTCCCCACGCCGCCGCTGCCGACCACGCGGAAGCCGGCCGTGCGGTTGTCGTGGCTCCAGG
>CAZDYS010000210.1:0-6966 GCA_964509445.1 uncultured Planctomycetaceae bacterium | reverse complement strand
GCGGGACGTCCGGACGCAGGCTCTCGGGGACGGTTGCAGGGGTCCCGGAAGAGCCCGCTCGGGTGGGTCCGAGAGGCCTCGGCAGAGGGCTCTCGAAGGAGGCCTGAATTATCGCCAGGGGCCGCGTCCGGATCCACCGCGGCCATAGATAGGGGAAGGGTTTTTCGAGGTGGCGGGCAGAGGAGCTCTGGCCGAGCCCGCCTATGCTGTCCCGCTCGACCTCCCCGTGAGCCCCCCAGGCGAACCCATGTCCGACCGCCCCGATCCCTCCCCCCTGGCCCAAGCCCTGGGCCGCGTCCCCACCGGCCTGTACGTCGTCTCGACCACCCACGAGGGCCGCCCCCTGGGCTTCGTCGGCTCCTTCGTGATGCAGCAGGGTTTCGACCCGCCCACCGTCAGCGTGGCCGTGGGCAAGGACCGCGACCACCTGGCCGCGATGCGGGCCAGCGGGACCTTCGCCGTCAGCGTGCTCGACGGCGAGAGCGCGGGCCTGATGGGCGCCTTCTTCAAGAAGTACGAGGGCGGCGAGACGGCCTTCGACCACGTCGAGACGGCCGACAGCCCGCGCGGCGCGCCGATCCTGCCGGGAGCCCTGGCCTGGCTCGAGTGCGAGGTCACGGGCGAGCACGAGACCGGCGACCACGTCGTGGTCTTCGGACGCGTGACCGCCGGCGAGAAGCTGCGCGACGGCGATCCGTCGACCCACCTACGCAAGGACGGTCTGGGCTACTAGCCCTCGTTCGGCCCGGGCTGCAGGGCGGAGAGCGCGGAGGCCCAGTCTTCGGGCAAGCGCGCCTCCAGCTCGCCGTCGGCCTCTCCTGCGGCTCGCGCGTCGAGCGCGTCGAGCAGCACGCCGACGGAGGTCCGTCCACGCAGGTAGGCGAGCTCGAGGAGCAGGGTCGCGCGCTCGGGCTCCCGCGCACGGGCGGCCGCGAGCGCCGCGGCCTCGATCGCCTCGGGGGTCCGAGCGTCCTCCGGGAGCGCGGTCGCCACCTGGATCCACAGGGGCACCCGCTCGTCCGCCACGTCGGTGCCGCTCGCGCGCAGGCGCTGGAGCGCCTCCTGCGCCTCGGTGTAGCGACCGAGCCGCAGGTCGACGCGCAGCTCGTCCTGGGACCACGTCCCGGCCAGCGTCCGCACCTGCAGCGCACAGACAACGACGAGCAGCACGACCCCGAGCCGACTCCAGCGGGCGAGCCGCTTGCGCAGCTTCCGACCGACCTCCGGATCGCGCTCGACGTCCAGGAGGAAGCGCACGCGGTCGGCGGTCGAGAAGTGACGCCAGGAGCTCTTCTCGTAGGCGTGCGCACCGGTCACCTTCTCCAGGGCGCCGATCAACGGGAAGCTGCTGCCCAGGAGGTCGAGGCTCTCGAGGTCGGCTTCCAGCTCGAACCTCCGCGACAGGTAGCTGAAGGAGAGCGCCCAGAGGAGGAGCGCGCCGATCAGGATGCCGGTCGCGAGCACCGGGTCGTCCTCCGCGAGCCAGGTCCCGACGAGATCCGCCGCGAGGAGCACGGCGATCGCCCAGGCCGCGAAGATCGGCGCGTGCCGCCGCCGCGCGTGGCCCATCTCGTGCCCGAACACGGCCCCCACCTCGAGCGGCTGCAGGCTGTCGAGCAGCACGTCCGAGAACATCACCACGCGCCCCCAGCTGGTGAAGCCGACGACCGTCGCGTTCGCCATCTGCGCGCCGGTGCGCCAGACCAACAGGTTCCGGCAGCGGAACCGCGCGCGGTCCGCGAGCTTCTCCAGGAAGACGCGCAGGGGACCGTGCGGCAGCGGCGTCGTGTCCCAGGTCATCGAGAGGAGGCGCGGCGCCATCAGCACGAAGACGGCCAGGAGCAGCACGGTGAAGGCCGCCGAGAACAGCGCGACCTCCTCGATGTGCACGCGCCAGGACTCGGTGCTCGCGATCAGGCCCGACAGGACCAGGTACAGCACGAACGGGAGCAGGGCCGAGAGGAACAAGCGCAGGTGGAACCCGCGCACCCGACGCAGCTCGCGCGCGGTCACGGCCTGCAGCCGCGCGCGCGCGTCGATCGCGAGGAGCGAGAGGGCCAGGAACGGTACGAGGCCCAGGAGGAGCCGCGGCTCCGGCCACACGCTGGCGTCGTCCCCCATCCAGCCGGTCGCCTCGACCCCCTCGAGCCACGCCAGGCCGAGCACGGAGGCGAGCTGACCCAGCACGGGCACGGTCGCGAGCAGGCGTTCGACGAAGCTCGCCACACGGAAGCGTCCACGCACCGCGAAGCGGTGCACGAGTCCCGCCAACAGGTGCGGCAGGGGCAGGAGGCCGAGCACGCCCACCGCCCGCCAGCTCGCCTCGCGTCGTTCGAGCTCGAACAGCTCCGGCAGGGCCAGCGTGCCCACCGCGAACAGGATCTGGAAGATCGGTCCCACGCCGGCGTTCCGTCAGGAGAGGACCGTGTCCTCGAGCGGCGTGGGCGCGTCGACCGGTCCCTCGAGCCAGACCTCGCTCCCGGCCTTCGTGTCCCAGTGCACCGTCAGCTCGCCACCGCGCGTCACGACCCGGACCGGAGAGCTCACGCGACCCCGGCGCAGCGCGGCGACGGCCGCGGCCGCGACGCCGGTGCCGCAGGAACCGGTCTCTCCCGCGCCGCGCTCCCAGATGCGCACCACCAGACCTTCGGCGCGCACGTCGCAGAACTCGACGTTGATGCGATCGGGGAACCGTTCGTGCTGCTCCAGCTCCGGCCCCACGGTGCGCACCGGCGCCGTGTTCGCGTCGGGAACGAACAGCACGCAGTGGGGATTCCCGAGCTTGGCGACGAAGGCCTCGACCTCTCCGACCGAGACGCCGAGCCGCACGTTCTCGTCGACCACCTCCACCGGACCGAGGCTCGCCCGAGCCGCCGTACCTCCCTCCGTGAGCTCGACCGCGCGCGTGCCCACGTCGGTCTCGATCGCCAGCCGCGATCCCGGGACGTGACCCGCCTCGACGGTGTACCGCGCGACGCAGCGCAGCCCGTTGCCGCAGGCCTCCGCGCGACTCCCGTCGACGTTGTGGATCACCATGCGCACGTCTCCCCCCTCGGTCGGAGGCAAGACCTGCAGCACGCCGTCGATCGCGAGCCCGTCCTGCTGCCCGAGCCGCATGGCGAGCGCCGAGCCGTCGATGTCCGCCGGCGAGGCGACCTGCATGCCGTCCACCAGGACGAAGCGGTTGCCCGTGGCGGCGATCCGGACGAGAGGCGCGTTCATGGACGGATTGTCGCAGGGCGGTGGAGCCCCGGGAAGCGGCTCGCGGACCTCGAACCTACTTCGCGAGCCCGGTCGTTCGCAGAGGCCGGAACGAACCTCCCTCGAGGACGTGCACGCCGTCCTCCAGCGTGCCCGCCCACAGGCGGCCCTCCCGGTCGAGGAAGACCACGAGCACGTAGGCGTCCTCTCCCACCGGGAACCGCGTGACGGAGTCCCCGTCGTGACGCCAGACCCCGTCCGCGCCGCAGGCGAACCAGAGCGCGCCGCGCTCGTCCTCCGCCATGGACGAGTAGAAGCTGAAGTTCCGGTCCTCGGGGGCGGAGGCCTCGGGCAGTCCGGCGCTCTCGCGGACGTCGAGGAGCACGAAGCCGTCCTCGGTTCGCGTCGTGGGCGCGACCTCGAAGCGCTGCCTGGTGTTGTTGATCCAGAAGCTGCCTCGACGATCCTCGTGGATCGAGCGAATGCCGAACGCGCCCCCGCTCGGCGTCGTCGTCAGGTCCTCGCGTGCCAGCCACGCGAACGCGCGTCCGTCGAAGCGGCCGAGACCGACGCTGGCGGTCCCGATCCAGACGTGTCCGCTCCGGTCGCGCGTGACCGTGTACACGCCCGAGCCCGGAAAGCTGCTGCCCGGGTAGCGCGCCTTCCAATCGGCCTCCGCCGGACTCTCGGGCAGAACGAGCCGGGTGAGCGTCTCGCCGTCCCACCGGCAAGGCCCGCCGGTTCCAGGGGCGAACGCGAACCAGAGGTCGTCGTCCCGCAGGGTCCAGCCCTCTCCGGCGGCGAGGTCGTGGATCTCCAGCGTGCGGAAGCTCCCCTCGGCGAAGAGCGACACGCCGCTGGTGGTCGAGAGCAACAGGCGCCCCTGCGCGTCCTCCACCAGCCCGCGCAGGGAGTCGCCGGCGAGACCGTCCTCGTCGGTGAAGCGCGTGAGGCGCTCGCCGTCGTAGCGGACCACGCCGCCTCCGTTCGTGCCGAACCACAGCGCGCCGTCGCGCGTCTCCTGGATGCACCACACGCCCGAGTCGAAGGCGGCGAGGAGCCCCTGGTCGACGGCGCCGACCGAGCTCGGGCGACCCTGTCCGCAGGCCAAGGTCCCCACCGCGAGACCGGCCGCCACGACGACCGCCCGGACGCCACGAAGGAGTTGCGCGAGTGGGCTCATGGCCTGGCTACGCGGGCCGACCGCGGACGTTGGGACGGACCGCCGGGGCCCGGGTCCCCGCGGGGAGACGCGCTGCGGATCGACCCCCCGCCTCCCCCGATCGCGGCTACGATGAGGAGGACCATGAAGCGCTTCTCCTCGTTCCTCCTCCCGAGCCTCTTCCTGCTCGGCGGCCTCGCGACCGCCCAGCTCCCCCCCGTGCGCACGGCCAACCTGTACGTCGGGGACTTCGACAACGATCGGGTCGTGGTCTACGACGAGACCGGCACCGTGCTCCGCAGCTTCACCGGCCCGGGCCTGAACGGAACGCGCGGCATCTGCTTCCTCGAGGACGGTCGCTTCTGCGTCGCGAGCCAGGGGACGGACTCGGTGCTCGTGTTCTCGCGCGGCGAGGGCTACCTCGCGACCTTCTCTCACCCGTTGCTCGACGAGCCGACGGGGATGGCGCTGTCGCCGAGCGGCGAGCTGCACGTGTCGAGCTTCGGCAACGGGCTCGTCCTCGTCTTCGACGTCGTGACGGGCTACCAGCGGGCCTACACCGCGCCCTCGCTCGACACGCCGAACTGCGTGATGTTCGACTCGACCGGCGCGATCTACGTCACGAGCGCGAACCAGGACGCGGTCTTCAAGTTCGACGCGTCGGAGAACTTCCTGTTCTCGTTCACCGGCGGCGGGCTGGACAGCCCGATGGGAGTCGCGCGCGACGCGAACGACTGCCTCTACGTCGCCGGCGGGATCTCGAACAACATCGTGAAGTTCCAGCCGGACGGTACGACGGTCGGCCAGCTCAACCATCCGGACCTCGCCGCGGCTCAGGGCGTCGCGTTCGACGAGCGCGGTCACCTGTTCTCCACGTCCTTCACGCTGGACCACGTGGTCGAGTTCGACGCCACGGGGAGCTACGTGCAGACGATCACCGCCGGCGGTCTCGACGTCCCGCGCAGCCTGGCGTTCCAGAAGCCGCGCCGGAAGAACGCCGACGCAGGGGGCCGCACCCCGCAGGAGGTCGGTCCGCGCGCGCCGCTGCAGCAGAGCAACGGGCCGCGTCCGGTGCCGGTCGGCCTGCTCCCGCTCCTCACGCGGGTACACCTGACGCGCACTTTCGTCGAGCTCTCGCGCGCGCTCACGGCCGCGGCCCGGTAGGAGCCGCACCCCCAGAGCGCCCACCGGGGCGCTCTCTCAGCGCGCGCCGATCTTCTGCGTGTTCTTGAAGTGGAGCTTGGCGACGGCGCCGAGCTTCTCCACGCCGTGGATCGCGAGGAAGCGCTTGCCGGCCTTGTCGGTCGGTGCCCCGGCGCCCTTGTGCAGATCGACGGCGAACTCCTCGGAGAGCTCGCGCAGCCGCAGCAGGAACTCGGCGCGTGCGATCACGCTCGCGGCGGCGACGGCAGGTTCCTTCTCCGCGCGCGGCGCCTGCACCAGGTCGATCGGAAGGCCGCGCAGACGAGAAGCGACGAGCTCCTCGCGCGCGAACCGGTCGACGAGCACGACGTCGCCCTCCTCGGCGATCTCGCGAATCGCCGCCGCGTGCAGGTCCGCGAGCATCGGGTTCAGGTTCTTCTCGCGCGCGTGCACCTCGTTGTAGCGCGGCGGGTCGAGGACCTGGACGGAGCACGCGAAGCTCTCGCGCAGCACCGGCGCCATGCGGAGGGCCTGCTCGTCCGTCAGCTTCTTCGAGTCGGTGACGTCGCTGCGGGCGACCCCGTCGCGGTGCTCCGGCGGGAGCCGCAGCGCGCACACGACGAGCGGCCCGAAGTAATCGCCCTTGCCGGCCTCGTCGCTGCCCACGATCACGCGACCGGTCGGCACGAGGGCGCCGGTGCTCTTCTTCGCCGACGAGCTCGTCTTCTTCCGACCGGCGGGGTCGCTGCGGCCGACGAAGCGCTCGGTGAAGGCCTCCGGGTCGGCGCCCTGGACGACCAGCTTCCCGGAGCTGTAGAGCGTGGCGACGACGCCCTCGCCCTTCACGCTGAGGCGAGCATGGGGGACGGAGCGGTGCTCGAAGGCTCCCTGGGAGAGGTTGCCTTCCAGTGCGGTCTGCTCCTTCGGAGCGAGCTTCAGGACGAGGGTCTTCTGCGCCATGGGGCGGAGATTGTCGCAACCGGATCGGACGATCGAAAGCGCGGCGTCGCGGCGAGCCGCCTCGGCCATCGACGTATCCGCTTCCGACGTTTCGTCCGCACCACGCCCAAGGACCCGCACCGCGAGGCGCGCAGGTCTCTAGAATGCCGCCGCACGAATCCTCGACCCCTGCCCCGACTCCTGCCGTGACCCACATCAAGTCCTCGATCCTCGAAGCCATCGGCAACACCCCGCTGGTCCGCCTCAAGAACATCGGCCGCAGCACGGGCTGCGAGATCCTCGTGAAGTGCGAGTTCTTGAACGCCGGCGGCTCCATCAAGGACCGCATCGGCAAGCGCATGGTCGAGGAGGCGCAGGCCTCGGGCTGCATCCAGCCCGGCGACACGCTCATCGAGCCGACCTCGGGCAACACCGGGATCGGCATGGCGCTCGCGGCCGCCGTCTACGGCTACCGGATGATCATCACGATGCCGGAGAAGATGAGCCGCGAGAAGCAGGTC
>CAZDYS010000209.1:0-6998 GCA_964509445.1 uncultured Planctomycetaceae bacterium | reverse complement strand
CAGCTCGCCGTGGCCTGGTGCCTGCTCAACCCCAACGTCAGCACGGTGATCCTCGGCGCGTCGAGAGCGTCGCAGCTGCAGGAGACCCTGCGCTCGGTCGAGCTCGTCGACAAGATCGACGACGCGGCACTCGGTCGCATCGAAGCGGTGCTGAACAACAAGCCCGAGCCTCCGCCGCGCTACTGATCCACCGCGGGCTCTAGAGAGCGAGCCGCCGCGCCAGGGCGTCGGCGAGCGCGCGGTACTCGTCGGCGGAGTTGTAGACCTGGGCCGAGATCCGGACGTTGCGGTCGTCGAGGGTAGGCCAGGGGGGCAGCGGAACCTCGATCCGATCCTCCTCGAACAGGGCCAGACCCAGCGGATCCGGATCGAACGGGGACCGCTCCTCCGCGGGTTCGCTCGCGGACGGAAGCGGCACGGTGGCGAGCGACCCGATCATCTCCTCCGGAGCCGGCGCGCTGCAGCCGAGCGCCTCGCACAGGAGCGCGCGACCGCCGAGCACGAGCTCGCGGTTGTGCTCGCGCAGCGTGGCCCAGCCGCCGGGGAACAGGCCCTCGAGGAAGTCCATCGCCGCGGGGATCGCGAGCCAGGCGGTCGGATCGTCGGTCCCGCACCAGTCGAACTCGACCTGATAGCGCGACCGCCCGGGAAGGTCGGCGTTCGCGCCGTGACTGATGACGGCCGGCCGTACCTGCGGCTGCAGCTCTTCGCGCACGTGGAGGAAGGCGGCCCCCTTCGGTGCGCACAGCCACTTGTGCGCGTTCGAGGTGTAGTAGGCGGCCCCGAGCGCATCCAGATCGAGAGGGAGCATGCCGACCGCGTGCGCGCCGTCGACGAGCGTCTCGACGCCGCGCTCCTTCAACGCCTGGACGATCTCCGCCAGCGGGAACACGAGGCCGGTCGGACTGGTCACGTGATCGATCAGGGCGAGCCGGGTCCGCTCCGTGACGGCCGACAGGATGGCGGCCGTGACCTCTGCGGGATCCTCCAGCGGAAACGGCACCCGCGCCACCGTGACCTTCGCCCCGGCGCGCTCCGCGACGAACGAGGCGGCGTTGCTGCACGCGTTGTAGCCGTGGTCGGTGACCAGGATCTCGTCGCCCGGCGCGAGCGCGAGCGAACGCAGGACCGCGTTCACCGCCGAGGTCGCGTTCGAGACGAACACGAGGTCGGCCGGGCGAGTTCCGACGAACGGCGCGAGACGCGCGCGGACGTCGTCGAGGCGGTCCATGATCTCCCGGCCGAGGAAGCGGACGGGGGAGCGTTCGAGCTCGTCGCGCAGGCGTCGCTGGGCCGAGAGGACCGGCTCCGGGCAGCTCCCGAAGGAACCGTGGTTCAAGAAGACCAGCTCGGGGTCCAGCCGCCACGGACCGCGGTCCGCCGGCCGGTTGCGAGATTCCGTCATCGCGGCATCCTAGGCACTCCGCCTCGCCCCGCGCGGCACGTTTCGCTCTCGAATCCGCCTGAAGGCTCTCGTGAGAACGTCGTAGCTCTCTCGCCATCATGCTCGCCGAACTGAACGAACGCCTGGCCGCCCTGCGCGCACGCCTCGAGGAACGCGACCGCGTGCGCAAGCGCGTCGCGCGGCAGCAGGAAGCGGTCGCCTCGCTCGACCGCTATCTGGAAGAGCTCGCGAAGCGACTCGCGGAGGAGGAGAAGGACGTCGCGCGACTCGAAGGCAGCGGCTGGACGTCGTTCGTGGCCGGACTGCTCGGGAACAAGGAGGAGAAGCTCACTCAGGAGCGGCAGGAGCTCCTCGAGGTGACCCTGCGTCACGACTCCACGCGCGACGAGCTCGAGGATGCACGCGACGAACTCGAACGCCTCGAGATCCAGCAGCGAGAGCTCGCCGACACGGACGAGCGCTACGCCCAAGCCCTCGCCGAGAAGGCGGCGCTCCTCGCCGAGCACGGTCATCCCGCGCACGAGAAGCTGTTCCTCCTGGCCGACGAGCGTGGGCGCCTGCGCGACGAGCTCGTCGAGGTCGAGGAGGCGCTGCGCGCGGGCAAGGACGCGCGTTCGGCACTGTTGTCCTGCACCGGCTCGCTCTCCAAGGCCAAGAACTGGGGCGTCGTCGACATGATCGGGGGTGGCCTGGTGACCACCGCGATCAAGCACTCGCACATCAACCGAGCTCGAGACGCCTCGCATCAGGCACGGCGCGCGATGTCTCGCTTCCGGAGAGAGATGAAGGACCTCGAGCGCCACGTCGACGCGAACGTCCGCGTGGGCGACTTCGCCACCTTCGCGGACTACCTCTTCGACGGCTTCTTCGTCGACTGGTTCCTGCAGTCGCGCATCGAGGACGCACACCGCAATGTCGCCTCCAACGTCCGCCACGTGGAGACCGCCCTCCGCAAGCTGGAGCCACACGAGCGCGCTCTTCGTGAGCGCCTGGCCGAGATCGAAGAGGCGTCCAAGCGACTGCTCGAGAGCGCCGAGTAGCGGAGAGAACGGATCGCGCCCCGCTGTTCGCGTTTGCGACGGGACGCGCGAGGAGGCCGCAGGAGAGCGAGCTCGACGAGGAGGAGCCAGGGCTCACAGGAGCGCGACGTCCGCCAAGTAGAGCTCTGACACAGGCCGCGCATCCCCACCGGCGCCGGTCGCGAAGCAGCGTGCATTCGCCGCAACCCTCTCCCTTCGAGGCTGTCATGAAACTCACTGCACTCACGCTCGCGCTCGTCCCGCTCGTCTCCACCGCTCCCCAGAACGACCCCGATCACGAACGGAACATCGTCCAGCTCGCCGCCGAGGCGGGCACGTTCCAGACCCTCCTGGCCGCCGCCACCGCCGCCGGTCTCGCGGACACGCTGGCCAACGACGGCCCGTTCACGGTCTTCGCTCCGACCGACGACGCGTTCGCCGCGGTTCCGGAAGCCACGCTCGCCGCGCTCCTGCGCCCCGAGAACAAGGAGAAGCTCGTCGAGGTGCTCTCCTACCACGTCGTCCGCGGCAAGGTCTCGGCCGTGGACGCCGTCAAGGCCGGCAAGGCGCCGAGCCTCAGCGGCTCCGAGCTGACCTTCGGGATCCAGGACGGCCGCCTGCAGGTCGCCGGCGCGAACGTCGTCGCCAACGACCTGGCCGCGGCCAACGGGACGGTCCACGTGGTCGACCGCGTGCTCGTCCCGCCCACCGGGATCGAGCCGGCTCCGCGCGGCCGTCTTATTATCGGAGTCTACACCTCGCGTCCGAGCAAGGCGCTTTGCGAGCAGCTCGGCATCGACCGCGACGGCTCGCTCCTGATCACCAGCCTCACCGGCAACGGACCCGCGGGCAAAGCCGGTCTCACGAAGTACGACGTGGTCGTCTCGATCAACGGCAAGCCCGCCAGCGACGCGCGCCTGAAGGAGGCGAAGGCCGAAGTCGGCTTCGGCGGAACGCTCGATCTCGTGCTCTACCGCAAGGGCAAGAAGCTCGAGAAGCACGTGACCGTCGGCATCGAGCGCCACTGAGGCGCGCGCAGCGGAGGTCTCAGGAGCGGCCGTCCCGCGATGGACGGCGCCTCCTCACCAGGGCAGCTTGGTCTCGGTCGGCGTGAGCGCCACGGGCCAGGCTGCCCTGCTTTCCAGGAAGGCGTCCACGCTCGCGCGGAGCGCGTTCAGGTCCCCCGGCTCGGTCCCCGTCGCCGCATTGTGGTGCCCGCGCGCATCCTCGATCGCCTGGGCGACGCCGTCCCAGAACTCGTAGCGCGCGCGGAGCGACAGGCTCGCCCCGCGACGCACCTCCGCTCGGGCCTCGGCGGTGGTGGCGAGCTTCTGCAGCGCTTCGGCCATCCAGCTCGCGTGGTCGACGTCCTGCTCGGTGTGCAGGTCGAAGTAGAGCCGCTGCTCTCGGCCGATCCCGGCCAGGTCCAGGCCCGCCAGGATCTCCTCGAACATCGTCGGGATGGCCCATTCGTGCCCCGGGCCCAGCGCTCCGAGCCCCACGAGGAACGGCTCCTCGCGGCAGATGCGCAGGTGCTCACCAACGAAACGCCAGACCGGGCGGGCCAGCGAGACGGTGCACTCGGCCCCCGGCTCCACTCCCAGACCGGAGAGGTACTCTCGGTAGAGCGTCGCGTGGTCCTTGCCCTCGGAGCCCTCTCCGTATTCGTCCACGAGCACCTTGGCGAGCCAGAGCTTCTGCTCGGAGCTCGGCGCGCGGAGGAGCAGGAGCTCCAGGTACTTGGTGAAGAAGCCCACCAGCGCGTGGTGCTGCAGCCCGAAGGTCCGGAAGTCGCCGCGATCCAGCTCCCCGGCCGCGACCCGGGCCAGGAACGGGTGCAGCACGGCCGGATGGGTCTCGACGTCCGCCTGCAGGGCGGCCAGCCAAGCGGAGCCCGAGGCGGGCGGTCGGGGCGAGGAGTCGGAACCGGTGGGGCGCGGAGTCAGGAGGTCGGGGCTCATGGCGATCGATAGCGGTTGCGGGACGCCAAGATCGTTCCTGGCCTGGCGAGAGTCGAGCCTCGGTTTTCGGGTTTCGAGACCGTCACAGCCGGTGCCTCGACGCCGTGGAAACCCCTCTGGGAGGCCTCTGAGGGCCGATTTGCCGCCTTCGATCGCCAGGACCCGCTGGATGCAGGCTGTCGTCCAGGAAATCCGGTGAACGCTGCTGCATCCGGCGGCGGGGGCCCCGCGAAGACAGGAGCGTCATGGATCTTCGAAACACACGCAACTCACTCGTCTCCATCGGTCAACTCGCCTCTGCCACCGGGATCTCGCCGGACCGCCTCCGTATCTGGGAGCGTCGCTACGGCCATCCACAGCCCGTCCGACTGCCGTCGGGCCACCGGCGCTACTCCGCCGACGAGGTCTCGCGCCTGAAATGGGTCGCGGAGCTCCTCGCTCGCGGTGGACGCCCGGCGGACCTGATCGCGCTGTCGCCGGACGAGCTGCGGAAGCTGTGCTCCGACGTCAGCTCGAACGGACCCGCGTTCCCCGAGAAGGCCGTCTGGCTCGAGTCCGTCGGCTCCTTCCGCGAAACCGCACTTCGCAAGCTGCTCGAGGCCGACCTCCAGCGCCTCGGCCTCCTGGCTCTCATCGAGAACCGCATCGAGCCCGTGCTGCTCGAGGCGGGAGCCAAGAGCGAGGACGGAGAGCTCGGAATCCGGCACCAGCGCTTCGCGGCGCGGGTCTTCGAGGACTTCCTGCTCGACATCCGCCGCGCCCACTCGCACGAGGACATGCCTCCGCGCGTCGCGCTGTCGGCCGCTCCGGGCGAAGCGCAGACGCTTCCGCTCGCGGCGCTCGCGGCGGTGACCGCGAACTCGGGCGTCCCCGCTCTCCTGCTCGGCGCAGACACGCCGGCCAGCGAGATCGCGAGCGTCGTCCAGGACCTGGGACTCGACTCCGTCGTGCTCGGCCTCTCCCTCGACGGCAGCGGGCCGGAAACCGACCGCGTCCTGCGCGAGCTTCGAGAGCTCCTCCCGGAGACCGTCTCGATCCTCGTCGGCGGCACCGGCTCGGCCGGTCGTCGCGGTCCGCGCGGCGTCGCCGTGCTGCGCGACCTGCGGGCCTACTACGAGTGGCTCAAACGCAACCACATGAACGGTCGTCGCGTGTGATCCCGAGTCGCGAGCCTGCGCCTCGAGGCCGCCACCTGGAGCGGATCCCGAGCCGGCTCGCGCACTCCGCGCACACGCAACTTCGATCTCCGTTCGACCCTCGCCCTCGCGAGAGTCCGCACCGCCCGAAGGCTTCCCCGGCCTTCGGGCAGTTTCATCGAGGGGGACGCGAGACGGGTCCATTCCCGCGACTCTGCTCGCAACTGTCAGTTGTTTACACGCCGCTGCGCATCCACTCGGCCGCACCTTCGAACACAGCATCGCATCGGTAACCATCACAACCACTGACATCCGAACGATGAAAGCACTCCTCCTCCTCCCCCTCATCGCCACCCCGTTCGCGTTCACGAACGCCGCGGAAGACGAGTCCACCTGCTCCTCCGCGAAGGCCACCGCCACGTCCACCAAGGACATCGTCCAGACCGCCGTCGACGCGGGCCAGTTCAAGACCCTGGCGACCGCCCTCGGCGCGGCCAACCTCGTCGGCGCCCTCCAGGGTGAAGGTCCCTTCACCGTCTTCGCCCCGACCGACGAGGCGTTCGCCAAGCTGCCGAAAGGCACGCTCGAGACGCTGCTCGACGAGAAGAACAAGGGCCTCTTGACCTCGATCCTGACGTACCACGTCGTCGCTGGTGAGATGCCGGCGAAGAAGGTCCTCGGCTCCAAGTACCTCACGACGCTCAACGGCCAGCGCATCGACGTCATGGCCAACGACAGCGGCGCGTTCATCGACGGCGCCCAGATCCGCTCGACCGACATCGAGTGCTCCAACGGGATCATCCACGTCATCGACGAGGTGATCCTCCCGGCGAGCGATGACATCGTCACGACCGCCGTCAACGCCGGCAGCTTCAAGACGCTCGCCGCCGCGCTGCAGGCCGCCGGCCTGGTCGAGGCCCTCAAGGGTGAGGGACCGTTCACGGTCTTCGCGCCGACGGACGAGGCCTTCGCCGCGCTCGGCAAGGAGACGATCTCCTCGCTGCTCGAGCCGGGCAACAAGCAGAAGCTGATCGACATCCTCAAGTTCCACGTCGTCTCCGGCCGGGTCTATGGCGACCAGGCGCTCGAGGCGAAGACCTTCGCGACGCTGCAGGGCGGCAAGCTGAACGCCAAGAAGAACGGCGAAGGCCTGATGATCGGCGACGCCAACGTCGTCACCGGCGACCTCGAGACCTCCAACGGGGTCATCCACGTCATCGACAAGGTCCTCCTTCCCTGAGGACCGCTCCTCCTGCCAACGGATGCGCAACCCTTCCCCCAAGGATCCCCTCCTGGTCCGCGTCGCCTCGGGTGACGCGGACGCGGTGAAGGCGTGCATCGATCGCTACGGCCCGCTGGTCTGGTCGATCACTCGGAAGATGTTCCGCGACGAACGTTTCGCCGAGGACTGCGTGCAGGAGATCTTCATCGAGCTCTGGAAGAGCGCCGGTCGCTTCGACCCCGAGCGCGGATCCGA
>CAZDYS010000208.1:0-7005 GCA_964509445.1 uncultured Planctomycetaceae bacterium | reverse complement strand
GGCGGCGTGCTACGGCGGCTGAAGGCCCGCTCGCGCCCTCGTTCCCTCGCTGGCACCAGAGCGGTGTTCCTGCGACGATCCCGCTCGCGCGGCGACGGCGCCGCACCTCTTCCTCCTCCCCCAGGTCCCCACCCAAGGAGCCTCCCGTGAGCTCAGGCGGTCGCTACCGCGAACTCACTCCGGCGAGCCTCGTCGGCGGCGTCCTCGTCGGTGCCGTGCTCAACATGGGCATCGTGTTCGCCGGCATGCAGATCGGCTTCACGATCGTCGGCTCGACCGTCGGAGCGATCCTGGGCTTCGGCATCCTGCGCGGGATCCTCCGCCGCGGCTCGATCCTGGAGGTGAACGTCTTCCAGACCGTCGCATCGTCCGTCAACACGGTGAACTCGGGCGTCATCTTCACCGTGCCCGTCCTGTTCCTGCTGGGACTGCAGGACGAGATCGACTACCCCGCGATGCTGCTCGCGACGATCGCGGGCTCGGTCCTCGGCGTGGTGATGATCATCCCGCTGCGCAAGCAGGTGATCGACTTCGAGCGGCTGCGGTTCCCGAGCGCCGTGGGCGTCGCGGCCATCCTCAAGTCCCCGGGCGCCGGGGTCGAGAAGGCGCGCCTCCTGTTCCTCGGGATGGCCGTTGCGATGGTCACGACCTTCCTCACGCTCGACTGGGAGCTGTTCGGCAACGTGCTCCCCTCCTACGTGAACGTGGGCGAGGCGCTGCGCGTCCCGGCGGGACTCCACCTGGTGTTCGCGATCAGCTTCCTGACGTTCGGCGCCGGCTTCATCGCGGGCCGCGCGGGCCTCGCGATCCTGTACGGCACGATCCTGACCTTCTGGATCGTCGGGCCGCTGTGCGCGGTCCTCGGGTGGACGCCGGAAGGAGACGGAGCGGGCTTCCGAAAGCTCGCCGAGCTCGGGGAGAGCGTCGACCTCCTGGGGAGCTCCCGCGCCGCCGACTCCAGCGACTACGCGACCATGAGCGCCTTCCTGGGCAGCTTCCGCGACCTGGTCTCGCGCCACGTGGGGATCGGGATGATCCTCGGTGGTGCCCTCGCCGGCATCCTGGTCGCGGCGCCGGCGCTGAAGGCCGCGCTCGCGAGCCTGCGCGCCACGCCCGCCTCCGGCAGGCGCGAGGAAGTCCCCCTCGGCGTGATCAACGGCACGGCGCTGGTCGGCCTCCTGGGCCTCTTGTTCGCGGTCAAGACGATCGGCGGAGCGTCGGTGTCCTGGACCACGGCGCTCGTCGCCACGGGGATCGGCGCCGCCTGGATGTGGGTCGCCGGGCTGGTGGTCGCGCAGACCACCGGACGCACGGACTGGTCGCCCCTCTCGGGCCTCGCGCTGATCGCGATCGCGATCATGATGGGCCTGATGGGCACGGACCCGGAGTTCGTGATCCCGGCCGTGACCGTCGGAGCCGCGATCTGCGTCGCGACGTCGATGTGCGCGGACATGATGGCCGACTTCAAGACCGGCTACCTGGTCGGCGGCATGCCGATCAAGCAGCAGATCGCGCAGATCGCGACCTGCTGGATCGGCCCCGGCATCTCGCTCGCGACGGTCGTCCTCTTGTGGCACGCCTACGGGTTCGGGGGAGACCAGGCGCGCCTCGTGTACGAGCGGGAGCAGGCCAAGGGTCCGGAAGCGCTGGCGGCCTACGTCGAGCGGCTGCCGAAGGGCACGGCGTTCGTCGAGGGGGTTCCCGACCGCGTCGCCGAGGGCACGCCGCCGCTGCCGGCGCCCCAGGCCGCGGCGCTCCAGGCCTCGATCCAGATCGTGCAGGACGCGGACGTCCCGACCGCGAAGTACGTGGCGGGAGCGGTCCTCGGCCTCGCCGTCTCGCTCCTGGTCTCCCCCGGGCTCGGCGTGATGGTCGGGCTGTCGATGTACCTGCCGTTCCCCTACATGATCGTGTTCGGCCTCGGGGGGATCCTGAACATCCTCTGCAGCCGGTGGAAGGGAGCGCGCTGGACCGAGAGCAAGGGGGTCCCGGTCGCCGCGGGCATGATCGTCGGCGACGCCGTGATCGGCGTCGTGAACGCCGTCATCAAGGTCGCCTCCTCGCTCCTATGAAGACCCTCGCGAATCTGCTCGTCGTCCTGGGGGTCTGCGCCGGCGCGCTCGGCGCTTCCGGCTTCCACGTGCCCTTCGGCGCGGAGGACATGGAGCGAGAGCCCCTCGCGCTGACGATCTACGCCGTGGGCTTCGTGTCCCTCGTGGTCGGCGGGTTCCTCCTGCGCACCGAGCGTCGCGCCGGTGCGGACGGAGAGGCAGCGATCGCCGAGCGACAGGAGACGCTCGAGCGCATGCTCGCCATCCAGCGCGTCGTGGTCGCGCTCGACGAGAACCGCAGGCGTCTCGCGGGGCGCGAGCTCCAGGCCCGCATCACCAAGCTGTTCGCGGAGGACTACTTCGACCTGACCTCCAAGAACGACCAGCTCATCACGGTCCTCGGCACGAGCGCTCACGCCCGCGTCTGGGAGGGCGTCGCGACGGCCGAGCGGCTGCTCGCGCGTGCCTGGAGCATGTGCACCGACGGGCACGTCGACGAGGGTCGGGAGGAGCTCCCCCACGCGCGGCGCGCGTTCGACGCCGCCGTGAGAGCGATGCGCTCGCTCTAGCGCGAGGACGGCTCTCCCAGCACGGTCACGCTCAGTCGACGCGCGTGCGGGGCGTGACGGTGCTCGTAGAGGTACAGCCCCTGCCAGGTCCCGAGGTCCAGGCGGCCGGCCCCCACGGGAATCGCGATCGAGGTCTGCGTGAGGGCGCAGCGCACGTGGGCCGGCATGTCGTCCGGTCCCTCCGCCGTGTGCTCGAACAGGCGGTCCCCGTCCGGGACCGCGCGCGCGAGCCAGGCCTCCAGGTCGCTCCGCACGGTCGGATCGGCGTTCTCCATGACGATCAGCGAGGCGCTGGTGTGGTGACAGAAGACGGTCGCCAGGCCACGGTCCACGCCCGCCCGACGAACCACCTGGTCCACGGCCGCGGTCACGTCCATCGTGCCGCGGCCGTCGGTCGTGATGCGCAGGCTGTCCTGGAAGAGGGTCATGGAGGGAGGCTAGCAACCGCGCGGCGAACGGGAAGACGGGAACGGCGCCACGAGCCTCTCCTCGCCTGGGCCGGAGTGCGCGGCTACCCTCCCTGCTCCATGACGCGCCCCACGGAACCCCCTCCCGCCAGCGAGGACCGCGGTCCCCGCGCGGAGATCTGGCTCCTCTGGGTCGCGCTCGCCCTGGGAGTCGCCCTGCGGGTCGGCAACGCGCTCCGGACCAGCCTCTGGCTCGACGACTTCCACAGCCTGCACCACGCGCGCAACCTCGCGCGCGGCGACCTGTGGACGGACCTCCTGCGCGACAACCATCCGCCGCTCTCGTTCGTGCTGCTGGGGGCCGCGCGCATGCTCGGCGGCGAGGGAGAGCTGGTGCTGGCCCTGCCCGCGATCGTCGCCGGGCTCCTCGGCCTGATCGTCCTGTGGCTCCTCCTGGAGGGGTTCCCGGGGCGCGGTCTCGCGGTCCTGTTGCTCGCGAGCTCCACGCTCCACCTCGAGGCCAGCGCGAACCTGCGCATGTACGCGCTCCTGGCCCTCGGCGTGCTCGGCTTCTTGCTCGGGCTGCGGCGCGTGCTCGAGGACCGCGGCGGAGTCCTCTGCTGCGTCGCCTTCGCGACGGTCGGGTTCCACGCGCACTACCAGTTCGTGCACGCGTTCGGGCTCGCGGCGCTGCTCGCGGTCGGCGGCTGTCTGCTGCGACGGGACGGACGGCCGCCCTTCCCGAGGCTCCTGGTCGCGCTCGCCACGAGCGTTCTGTGCGCGCTGCCCTGGGGCCTCTTCGGCCTGCGCGCGCAGCTCGGTCACGAGCTGGCCCCGGGCGGCAGCCAGGTCAGCCTCGCTCGGCTCCTCGAGAGCGTGTTGCACCTCTTGTTCCACGGCGTCGGCGATCACGGGGACGGGCTCCGCACCGCGTTCTTGGTCGGAGCCGGGTGCACGGCCGTGCTCGCGCTCTTCGGGATCCTGGGACTCGTCGGCCCGGCGCGCCCGCCGGAGGCCCGGGCGGCGACCTCGCTTCCCGGCTTCCCGGCCCGCGTGCTGGTCGTCGGCTTCGCCTGCCTCCTGCCGGTCTGGATCGCCGCGGCGGCCTGGCTCCAGCCGCGCTCGGGGTTCGACTGGCGCTACCTGATCGGAGCGTCCGGCCCGTTCGCCGCGGTGGTCGCCGCCGGTGCGGCCCTCCCCTGGCTCCCGGCTCACGGCGTGCGGCGCGCGCTCACCGCGACGAGCCTCGGCACCCTCCTCGTCCTGGCCGCACTCACGGTCCGGCACCGCGGCCACGAGGACTACGCAACGGCGACCGACAGCATCCTGTCCGAGCTCGCTCCCGGCGACGCGGTGCTCGCGGTCGACTGGCAGCCGCGCCTGTTCCCCCACGGGATCGGCTGGGAGTACTACGCCGGTCGCGCGGCTCCCGAGCGCTCCCGCGCGAACGAGCTCCGGCACACGGACGACTTCCGACTCCTCGAGCCTCCGGAGGCCGCCAGCTTCGATCGCGTGTTCTGCCTCCTGCGCAGCGTGCCGAACGAGGTGGCCTGCCTCGAGCATCTGCGCACGCTGTTCGCCACCGAGCGAGCGCGAGCCTTCGGCCGCGGGCTCTACGTCGTCACGTTCTCGGACCGGCGCTGACGGCCCGGCCCCAAACGAGCGCGGCGCGCGTGGCCTGGAGAGCCGCGCGCGCCGCGTGGGAAGAACCTGTCCGGCCTAGAAGCCGCCGAGCACGTGGTCCTGGGCGTTCGTCAGCGCGAAGGGCGTCGTTCCGCCGAAGAGCACCGCCTGCGTCGTGAAGGGCACGTTGCAGAAGGCGAGGTCGAGCGGGATCTCGACGCTGCTCGAGACGTTCGGGCCGCCCGCGGCGGGGAACTGGAAGAGCTTCGGCGAGCCGAGGTCGACGAGCACGGTCTGCCCGCCGGAGAGCACCAGGCTACCCTGGCCCGAGTACCCGACGATCTGCGCGAAGTCGAACGGCGTGGTGGTGATCGTGTAGTCCCACGAGCCGCCGAGGACCGGCGCGGTGGAAGTGTGCACGTTCGGGTTCGAGCCGGAGTTCCGGGTCGAGACCGTGGCCATCGACTGGCACTGCGGACGGTGCAGGTTCGGACGCCACTCGCTGATCGTGCAGCGCATGCGAAGCGCCTGCTGCGGCGTGAAGTTCGTCATGCAGGTGTCGTCCGTGTAGTCCATGTAGTTCCGGTACGGATCCGGCGTGTTGCAGGACACACGGCTCGCGGGGCAACCGAACACGGGCGAGGCCTCGTGGTTCGTGTCGCAGATCAGGTCGCCCGAGTTCAGGCAGAACACGCTGCCGCAGCCTCCGCTGAACGTGTGGTACAGGCCGAGGTAGTGACCGACCTCGTGCGTACCGGTGCGCCCCTGGTTGTACGGCGGACCGATCGGCGCGCTGCGTCCGACGGTCGTGTAGAGCAGGGTGACCCCGTCGCCGGTGCTGCCCGGGAGGGAGCCGGACTGCGGCACGTTCGCGTAGCCGAGGGCGCCGCTCGCGGTGGTCGTGTAGATGTTCAGGTAGCGGTTCGTGTCCCAGGCGAGGGCCGCGTAGTAGTTCCCGCTGTCGTTGAACCAGTTGTTGTTGGTGACGCGGTTGATCCCGTTGGTCGGGTTGCCGGCCGGGTCCTCGGTGGCGAGGTAGAACTGGATGCGGGTGTCCGTCCCGCCGGCGCCGGGCGTGCCCGGGAGCGCGCGGAAGTCCTCGTTCAGGATCTCGATCTGATCCCGGACGCGCTGGGACCCCATGTTGCCCGTGCCGTTCGTGTTCGAGATGACGTGGAACACGACGGGGATCTCGTAGACGATGCCGTTCCCGGGCTCGTAGGCGGGGTTGAGCGTCGTGTTCGAGCTGCTGCACTCGTTGGTCGGCCGGAACTGGCCGCCGTGGGTGATCTCGTGCGGCACGGCGCTGGTCCCGCAACGCATGCCGTGGTCGCGGAAGGCCTGGGAGTTGGCGTAGGACGACCAGTCGTAGAACTCCTCGCCATCGAGAGTCACGACGGGCTCGGCTTGCTCCTGGGCGGTGGAGACGCCGAGGAGCGACAGGGCGAGGAAGACGAAACGAGTCTTCATGAGCGATCTAGGAAGGTTGGAGGGGGGATCGAGAGCGGGTCTCGAGGCGCCGGGCCGGGAGCCAGGGCACAGGAGGTGTCTCTAAGAAGGATACGCACTCGCCCGGGTTCCAGGGAAAGCGGAGAACCGGGAACCGTCCCGGGGCCCTTCCCGAGGCCCTCAGACGGGCCGCTGGACCGAAAACGCACGTCTCAGGGGCGCCGGAACGCCTCGAAGACCGCGGAGCGCGAGAATCCCGCCACCGCCCCACCCCCGACGACGAACAGGCGCCCCTGGAACAGGACGGGGTCGATCCCGTGGCGGGCGGTCGTCAGCGGCTGCTCGAGCCGCCAGGTGCCCGTCTGCGGGTCGTAGACGTCCACGCGGTCGAAGACCTTCGTGGCCGGGTCCGCCGCCGGGTGGTCGATCGTCTCGCCCCCGAGCACGTAGAACTCGCCGTCGCGGAACACGGCGCGGCCGGTCCCGCCGCGCGGCACGGGCAGCGGGGCCAGGCTCGAACCGCCCTGACCGCTGGCCTCCCACTGGTTCGCCACGGGGTCGTAGACGAAGACCTCGGCGAAGCCGTTCGTGACGAAGTTCCCCCCGCGCCGGCCGCCGAAGATCCACAGCCGGGAGCCATCGGTTCCGGCCGCCGCGTGGTTCCGCCCCGACGGCATCGGCGCCAGCGGCGTCCAGGCGTTCGTCAGGGGGTCGTACACCGCCGTGTTGTTCACCGTCCAGGAGGTCACGATCCCGCCGGCGGCGTAGATCTTCCCGTCGATGAGCGCCGCCGACACGGATCCTCCGGCCCAGGGCAGGTCCGCCCCGAGGCTCCACGAGTCGAGCTCCGGGTCGTAGATCTGCAGTCGCCCCTCGGAGCCGTTGTGCAGCCCGCCCACGAGGTAG
>CAZDYS010000207.1:0-7008 GCA_964509445.1 uncultured Planctomycetaceae bacterium | reverse complement strand
GTCAGCAAGATCGACGACCTCGAGAGTCTGCACACCTCCTACGAGGACAGCGGCAAGTGCGTCATGCACCTCCAGCAGGGCGTGAACCACTACGAGGAGTTCGTGCGCTGCGTCGGGGTGGGCCCGCAGATCCGCTTCGTGCGCTACGACCCCACCGCGCCCCTGCACCAGCGCTACCAAGAGGACCAGGACTTCCTCTCCAAGGAGGACGAAGCGCACCTGGCCGCCACGACCCTGACGATCAATGCCTTCTTCGGCTGGGACTTCAACTCCTGCGAGTCCCTGCTCAAGGACGGCGTCTGGCACCCGATCGACTTCGCGAACCCGTGCCCGGACTCGCAGGTCACCTCGCTCAACATCCACTTCCCGTGGCTGATCAAGGCGAAGCTGCGCTGGTCGCTGTTCTGCGCCGCCACCAAGAAGGAGATGCGCGTGAACCTCGACTGGAATCGCTTCTTCGAGCTCGCCGAGACCGACGCCCCCTACCGCGAGAAGCTGCGTTCCTACGCGAAGATCGCGCACGAGCACTTCCAGACCGAGGCCTTCGAGGAGTTCTGCGAGAAGCACCTCGCGCACCTCGACGAGGTCGCCTGGGACTACTTCGGAACCGACGAGGCGAAGGACGCCGTGCGTCAGAAGGTCGTCGCCCTGTTCCCCGAGCACGAGCACGACGAGTTCACCGAGTACTTCTGGACCGCGATCCAGGATTGGCGTCAGGAGGACGCCGCGAACCGCGCCTGATGTCACGTCTCTCCACCAGCTGGCACTCCCATCGTCTCGGTCGTGAAGTCCAGGTCGTTCGCTGGGGCGAGGTCGGGCAGCCCGTCCTCTTCTTCCCCACCGCGGCCGCCGACGCGGAGGAGTGCGAGCGCTTCCACATGGTCGACGTACTGGCCGACCTGCTCGGCGAGGGTCGGATCAAGCTGTACTCGGTCGACAGCGTCGCCGGACAGGCGTGGCTCAAGGAAGACAACGGGACGCACCAGGCCGCGCGCGTCCAGGACGCGTTCGACGCGTTCGTCTACCACGAGCTCGTACCGGCCATCCGCACCGACTGCGAGGACGACGCCATCGAGGTCGTCGCCACGGGGCCCTCGATCGGTGCCTTCAACGCGTTGGCCGCGACCTGCCGCCACCCGGACGTGTTCCGCGCCGCGATCTGCATGAGCGGGACCTACGACCTCTCGAAGTTCCTCGAGGGCCCGGTGACCGAGGAGTACCACCGCTCCTCGCCGCTGCACTTCGTGCCGACGCTCCCGGACGGGGAGCACCTGGAGAAGCTGCGCGAGCGGTTCGTGCTCCTGACGCACGGCGAGGGCAACTACGAGGAGCCGGCCCAGTCCTGGCGCGTGGCCGAGGTCCTCGGAGCACGCGGGATCCCGAACCGCGTGGACTCCTGGGGCGAGGACTACCACCACGACTGGCCGACCTGGCGCGAGATGCTCCCGAAGTACCTGGAAGAGGTCCTGGACTGAGCGACGGCGCGAGCTCGCCTCGCTGCCCGACACGAGGACGCGGGCGAGCCTAGAATCGGAGGCATGACGTCGCGTCGCTTCCTGATCGTGCTGGTGCTCCTCGCGGCCGCGGGTGCGCTGCTCTTCACGCTGCTGACCTCGCCCTCGTCGCCGCGAGGCCTCGACGAGACCCCGACGGGAACCGTCCCGGTCGACGCAGCGACCTCCCGGGCGAGCTCGCTGAGCGCCGCGCGACGCGTGGAGGAGGAGCGCGCGCAGGCCGCGGAGGAGCAGCCTCCCGCGCCCGCGGACGTCGGGCTCGAACCGACCGAGCCTCTCCCCCGCGAGGAGGAGCCGCAGCGCACGCTCGCGCTGCTCGTGCTCGACGCGGTCGACGGGCGCCACCTCGAGGACGTGACCGTCCGGAGCCGCGGCCCCGGGCGTCTGTGCCACCACGTCCCGTCTCCGGTGCGACTGCCGCTGCCGAAGAGCGTCCTGGAGCAGCGCCGCCCGGTGCTGCAGGTCGAGGCCGTCGGCTACGTCACGCGCTCCTATCCGCTCGACCTGAGGGCCGGCTGGGAACACACGGTTCGGCTGGAGCGCGCGGGCAGCCTCTCGATCCTCGTGCAGGGGGGCCCCGTGCCCGCGGACGCCGTGCTGCGGCTCTGGCCCGCGGGGCAGGAGGGAACCGGGCGCCCCACGCGCACGCGACCGCTCGCGAAGGAAGCGGCGCCGGACCGGAAGAGCTTCCGGATCGAGCTCGAGAGCGTCCCACCGCAGCCGCAGGTCGCGCAGATCCAGCTCGGCAGCTGGTACGAGGACCCGCTCGTGCTCGCGGACGCCTCCTTCGATCTGGCCGCGGGGGAGCGCAAGGAGATCGTTCTGACGATCGACCGGACGCGGATCCCCCAGCCGGCTCGACTCGCCGGGATCCTGGTCCTTCCCTCTGCCTGGAGCGAGACCTACGACGCTCTCCACGTCCAGCGCGTGGGGAACAGCCTTCCGGGGCGAGCGACCGACCGGCTCCTCCCCATCGCGGAGATGGAGCGCATCGGGGAGGGCGAGTACCGCTGGGACGCGGGGACGGTGCTGACCGGTCGCTACGCGCTGGAGGTCCAGGACCCGCGCTTCGTCACGGTCGTCGAGGTGCCGCTGGAGGGCGAGGAGCGTGCGCTCGTCGAAGTGCCTCCGCCGGCCACGCTGACCGTGGAGGTCGTGGACTCACGAACCGGTGCCTCGCTCCCCGACGCCCGCCTCAGCTGGCGCACCATCTGGCCCGATGGCGTCGGCCGCGCCTGGGAGAGCGCGGCCCCCGATCCCGAGACCGGCCTGTTCGACCTCCTCGCGCCCGTGGGCGAGGTGGAGCTGGCGGTCAACGCGCACCGCTACCAGCACCGCGGAGAGCGCGTCCCCCTCCAGCGCGACGGGAGCTTCCACCGCCTGCACGCCGAGGCCTCCTATCTCCTCTCGCTCCAGCTCTTCGACGGGAACGAGCGCGTCCCGCTCCCGGGCGGACTGCCGTCCCTTGCCGACAAGCTCGAGCACCTGGACGGCGACGGCGGCTACTTCGGCTACGCGGTGGAGTCGGGCAAGCACTACCTGCTCCTCGACCAGCCTGGCCGCTACCGGGTGACGCTCCCGCGAATCCCCGGCTACCGCCCGATTCCCGACCCCGTCGTCGAGGTCGACGAGAAGCTCCAGCCGCTGCGCATCGACCTCGTGCGGGAGTAGCGGCTCAGCGCGCGAGCACCGCGCCGGCCTCGATCTCCCAGCGCAGGACGTCGTCCCGACCGACCCAGACGAGACGGTAGGCGACCCCGCGCTTCAGCGACGCGTAGGCCTCCGGCTGGATCTCGAGGAGGAAGTGCCCGGAGTCCCCCCAGAACTTGCCGATCCCGCGGGCCGGCACGTCCGGGCGCCCCTCCGCGCGCAGCACGAAGCTGCGGTCGATCCCGCGGTAGAACCGCACCGCTTCGCTCCCGTCGACGCCCGCCGTCGCGAAGTGCGCGAACGCGTAGCGCGCCGAGGGATTCGGGAGCGACGTGGCGTGCACGGGTCCGTCCGGCGCGTCGTACCAGGTCAGGGCGCCGATCCGCAGCGAGCGCAGTCCCACCAGCGGCTCGTTCGGAATCGTGGAGTGCTCACCGAAGCGATCCGAGAGGCTGATGCAGGAGTAGGGGTTCGGACCCCCGAAGAGCGTCTCGTGGAGCGGGTGCCGCAGCCGGTTGCCCCAGCCGACCAGGCCGGCTTCGGAGTGGTCCCCGAAGGTGTGGACGTGCACGAAGAGGCCCATCGTGTCGTCCAGCACGTTCTGCCCCAGCTCGGCGTAGTTCAGCCGACGCCAGCGACCGCCCACGAAGACCTCGTTGAAGGTGTGCGAGGCCCAGGAGTTCCGCAGCCCCTCCGCCGCCTGCAGGAGATGCGCGCGCAGCCCGACGTGGGAGATGCGCGACGAGATCCAAGCGACCTCCTCGGGGTCGTTCGCGTCCACGATCGGGACGCACACGATCGACCGGGTCGGGAGCCCGGCCGCGCGCAGGCCGGTCTTCAGGTAGATGGCCGACGACGTGCAGCTGCCGTGGACCCGGCGTTCGAACATGCCCTTGCCGTAGAGCTCGCGCTCGAACTGCTCCTCCAGCGTGCGCCCGGTCCGCGCGAGCGTCTCCTCCATGCGCCCCTGCTGCTCCGGGTGGACGCGTGGAGCGCCGTCCGGGAACTCGAGCGTGAAGACCGTGAAGCTGTCCTCGAAGCGCGAGCGCTCCATCAGCCAGCGCGACACCTCGCGCGCGGTCTGGACGTCGTCGAGGGCGGTCAGGTCCACGTCCCGCTCGCGCAGCTCGGCGCGGAGGGCCCGCTGCACCTCGTCGTCCCAGTTGCTGCAGCGGCCCGGTTCCACGAACTCCGTCAGCTTGCGCGCAGTGCGCCTCCAGCGCGCGTCCGGGGCGATCGCCTCCGCCACCGTGTTGAACGGGTACACGACGACCTCGAACTCGAGCAGGTCGGGCGTCTCGGCCAGCACGCGCACGTCCTGGTAGTCGTCGTTCATCGACGCCACGTCGAACGGCGCCATGACGTGCATCACGGCCCGCACGGAGTAGGTGAACTCGCGACGTTCGTCCCAGTCGCCGTCGGGGATCCCGTCCCGGTCGCTGTCCGCGGACTTCGGGTCCGTGAAGTACTTGTGCACCTCGTGGAAGTCCGAGAGCCCGTCCCGATCGGAGTCCACGTCCTGGACGAGGAGCGAGGCGAGGAGCAGAGCGGGGATCGAGACCATGGCGTGGCTCCCTCCAAGAGCCGAGGTCGACGGTTCCCCGAGTCTAGCCCGGAGCGCGAGGTCCGGGCGAGTGCGGCCGCGCGGGCTAGAGAGAGCCGCTCGAGCGGCTGCCCACGTTCCAGAGGGAGCGCCCGGACTCGAACGAGCCCGCTCCGCCGGTGAGCGCGCCGAGGACCACGGGATCCGGCAGCGAACCGCCCAGGAAGCTCGCCGAGAGCGCCCGTACGCGGAACCAGCCGGTCTCGAGGTCGTCCTCCCGATCGCAGTCGATGTCGAGCTCGGTCGGATCGTTCGGCGTGCCGCGCAGGTAGGCCTCGGTGAAGAGCGGGGACAGTCGGTCCAGCTCGGCCTCGAGGTAGCAGCGGAACGTGAACGTCAGGGACAGCGGCAGCTCGTTGTCGTTGAACACGTCGAAGCTAACGGTCACGTCCGTGTGCGCCGGATCCGGGACGAGCGGGAACAACACCAGCCGCGAGTCGAGGATCGGGAGGAAGCTGTCCGCGACCACGTGGTCGGGACCGGTCTCGTACTCGATGCCGTCGAAGTCGATGCGGCCGTTCGTGTTCACGTCCGTGCAGCTCCCCTCGGGCAGGACCGAGCGGAACGGGATCGGAGTCACGACCGTGCGCGAGCCCTGGCCGCCGATCACCAGCCCCGAGCCGACCAGCCGGTCGTGCGAGACCGCGCAGCCGGTGTCGACGTCGCGCGCACTGACGAGCACCCAGCCGAGCGCGCCCGCGTCCGCGACGCACTCCGTCACGCGCGAGACGGTGTCGTTCGGCGTGAGCATCTCGGACCCGATGAAGGTGCTGCAGTGCAGCGGCCGCAGCGGGTTCGCCGGATCCGGAACGACCTCCAGATACCGGTAGGTCACGCGCACGGACCGGGTCGGGTGCGTGTTCGTCACGCTCAAGAGCGTCAGCTCCGGCGCTCCGCGGTGCAGCGGGAACACCAGCACGCTGGCAGGCTCCAGCCCCTGGGCAGCGGAGAGCGACGAGACGGTGAGCAGCGCGAGGCCGGCGAGCGTGGTCGAGGCGAGTCGGTTCATGGCGATGGCAGGGAGGCGTGGAAGTTGCACCATCCTACGGGGACCCACGCCCGTGGGGCAGGTGCCCCGCGAGGGATCCGGCCGCTCCCCCCTCCGAACCCGTCCGCCTCAGCCCAGGCGCAGCCCGCACTCCGGACAGCGCGGTGCCTTGGCGAAGCTCGCCCCGCAGGCCGGGCAGGTGAACTCGTCGGCGTCGAGGTCGATCACGGCGTCGGCTGCCTGGCGCTCCGCCGCGCTGGCGTTGCGCTGCCAGTGGTCCTCGAGCTCCTGCATCGCCGCACTTCCGTCCGAGCCCGCGACCGCGAGCCACAGCGTGATGCTTCAGCCACCGGGCTTCGCGTCGGGAGGCGAGACGATCTGCGCCTCGAAACCCGCGCTCTCGAGCACGCGCAGCATCTCCTTCATCCGGGCCAGCGGCCCCTGGGCGACGACGGCGAGCTCGGGCGTGCTCATCCGAACCGGTAGCCCGCGGGAATCACGACGATGCCCGACTCCGTGACGTGGAAGCGCTCCGCGTCGCGCGCTCGGTCGTAGCCGATCTCGGTCCCTTCGGGGACCTCGACCCACTTGTCGATGATCGCGCGGCGGATCTTGCAGCCGGGACCGACCTGCACCCCGCTGTTGAGGATCGACTCGTCCACCTGCGCGCCCTCGCGCAGGAAGCAGCGATGACCCACGACGGTCTTCGAGACCTTCGAGCCGGAGACCACCACGCCCTGGCACAGGAGCGAGTCCGTCACCTCGGCCGACAGCACCGTCTTCGCCGGCGGGTTGTTGTGCCACAGCGTGTAGATCGGCCAGTGCTGGTCGTACAGGTTGAGCTGCGGCTCGACGCTGCACAGGTCCATGTTCGCGTCGTAGAGCGCTTCGATCGTGCCGACGTCGCGCCAGTAGGGCTCGCTCGTCCCGTCGATGCTCTGGAAGTCGTGCGCGAACACGGCCGACTCGCCGATCATCCGCGGGATCACGTCCTTGCCGAAGTCGCGGCTCGACTCCTTGCCGCGCGCCGCGTCCTCCTCGAGCCGCCGGATCAGCTCCTCGGTCTCGAAGATGTAGATGCCCATCGAGCCGAGGCAGTGGCCGGGGTCGCCGGGGATCTCCTTCCCGCGCTCGGGCTTCTCCTCGAAGGAGAGCACGCGCTGGGAGGTGTCCGCCTCGAAGATGCCGAAGCGGGAGCTCTCCTCCGCCGGGATCCGCACGGCGCCGATCGTCAGCGCGGCCTCGTTGCGCAG